>NZ_JBWKJZ010000015.1:0-209717 GCF_056431945.1 Streptomyces sp. NPDC045778 | reverse complement strand
CCCCCCCCCCCCCCCCCCCCCCCACCCCCCCCCCCCCCCCCCCCCCCCCCCCCCCCCCCCCCCCCCCCCCCCCCCCCCCCCCCCCCCCCCCCCCCGGCCCGGGCGCGGCCCGGTGCCGACGTGAGCGGCCCCCCGCGCCGCCCGCGCCGACGGATTCCGGGGCACAGGTCCAGAGGCAATAGGGTGGGACCGCCCGTACCCGAACAGCCCGCCGACCCAGGCGGAGCCGCGCCGAGGAGTCAACTGCCGTGTCGGACCCGATGCGCCCGCCCGCCTCCCCCCGCCCCCCGCAAGCGGCGTCGCTGCGCTCCGACCCTCCCCGCCCGCGCGCTTCCCTCCGTACGGCCGTGGTCTGGGAGGTCCTGAAGGACGCCCTCGACCGCCGTGTCAAGGCCACCGCGGGCGACACCCCCGGCGGCCTCGAGGTCCTGGACACCGGCGGCGGCAGTGGCAACTTCGCGGTACCCGTGGCCCGCCTCGGCCACCGCGTCACGGTCGTCGACCCCAGCCCCAACGCGCTGTTCGCGCTGGAGCGCCGCGCCGCCGAGGCGGGCGTGGCCGACCGCGTGCGCGGCGTCCAGGGCGACGTGCACGGCCTCTTCGACGTCGTCGAGCGCGGGGGCTATGACGCGGTGCTCTGCCACGGCGTCCTGGAGTACGTGGACGACCCGGCCGAAGGCGTGCGCAACGCCGTCGGCGCGCTCCGCCCCGCAGGCGTCCTGAGCCTGCTCGCCGCGGGCCTCGGCGGCGCCGTCATCGCCCGTGCCCTCGCCGGACACTTCACCGAGGCCCACACGGCGCTCCAGGACCCGGCCGGGCGCTGGGGCGAGGGCGACCCGGTGCCGCGGCGCTTCACCGCCGAGCAGCTCACCGAGCTGGTCGAGGGCGCGGGCCTGCGCGTGGGCGGCGTGCACGGCGTGCGGGTCTTCGCCGACCTCGTGCCCGGCGTCCTCGTCGACACCGAGCCCGGCGCCCTGGAAGCCCTCCTGAAGCTGGAGGCGGCGGCCGCCGAGCTGTCCGCGTTCCACTCCGTCGCCACCCAGCTCCATGTGCTCGGCGAGACGCCCGAGGCGAGCGGGGCCTGAGCGCCGGCCGGTGCCTGGGGCTCCTGTGACGCCTGGGGCTACCTCGCTGATCAGGGGCGCAGCGGCACATGGAGTACGCCACAGGCCCCCCGAACGGGCTACGGGAGCCGTATGATCGAGGGACACCGTCCGGCATGACAGACCGGCCGCTGGGGAATGCAGGCTTCAGCGAGCCGGAGCGACCTGACGGTCCGGTTTGGCGAAGTTGGCGCAGAGGGGCGGGTTTCACGGGGGCGATTCCCTGCCTATCCTGAAGGGGACCCCCCGGTCGCCCCGGCGACTGCACGATGAGGAGGACTCCGTGCCGCTCTCGGAGCACGAGCAGCGCATGCTCGAGCAAATGGAGCGAGCGCTGTACGCCGAAGATCCCAAGTTCGCGACAGCGCTTGAGGGAAGCGGGCTGCGTACGTACACCCGGAAGCGGGTCTACCAAGCGGTCGCGGGCTTCCTGGTGGGTATCGCCCTCCTCATGGCCGGAATGGTCGCCCAGCTGATCTGGGTGAGCGTGGTGGGATTCCTCGTCATGCTGGGATGCGCGGTGCTCGCCGTCACCGGTTGGCGCAAGGCGCCCAAGCCGGGCGAGCAGGCCCCCGGCACTCCCAGCGGTCCCGCCGCCCCGCACGGGCGGCGGCAGCATCAGCCCAGGCAGCGGCGGTCCGTGATGGACCGCATCGAGCAGCGCTGGCAGCGCCGCAGGGACGAGCAGCAAGGCGGCCAGTAGCCCCCGGAGGACCTCCTCGCCGCGCCTGACTTCCCTGCTCCGCCCAAGGCCCGGTCGCGCACTCGGCGCGCCGGGCCTTGTCGCTGCCCGCCGCCTTCTCCGCCTTCGTCCCCGCCGAAAACCGTCCCATGCCCGGCGCCGGAACCAGGGCCCCGGGGCGCGGCCGACCCCTGTGCCCCGTGCTCCGAACGGCCCCGCGCATCACGCGACCGGCCCCCCGCCCCGGCGATCGGCCCCCGGATCCTCCCTCTCAAGCGTTTGCTCACGCATGTGCACCCGCACATGAGCCGTCGCGGAGGGCCCGCACACGACAGTGGGGTGACCGCGAATCTGCGGTCACCCCACGGACGTTTCGGGCCACGCCAAGGCCGTCAGGACCGGGGCTCAGCCCCCTTCGCGCGCCGCGGGGCGGGCGGGCCAGCGCTTGGCCAGGCGCCCCTGCCACCGGGTGCGCACCCCCGCCCAGCGGTCCGAAAGCGACCACATCACCCGCGCGGCCGAACGCGGCGCGAGCGTCGACCGCAACCGGGCCGACCGGCTCGCGGAGGCCCGCAGACCCTCCCGCAGCCGCCGCACGTCGTCGGGCAGCCCCGTCACGAACCGCGGCTGCGGCGCGTACAGAACCTGCTCCACCGCCGCGGCCACCCGGTGCACGGAGTCCGCCGCACCCGCGTCCAGCTCGCCGACGCGGACGATCCGGGCCGCCGCCGTCCGCGGTGTCAGGGACTCGTCCGGCGGGATGCCGTGGTCCCACGCGGTGTCCGTGACCTCGAGCCAGGCCGCCAGGGTCCGCGTCACCGCGTCCGCCTCCGTGCGCCCGCCGACGCCGAGGCGCAGCGCGCGCACCCGTGTCCGCCACAGCAGCGGCAACAACGGCACCGCGAGGATCGCCAGGCCGGCCAGCGACCCGCCGACGATCATCCCGACCGGTGGCCCGCCGTCGTCGGAGCCCGTCGCGAGCAGTGGCAGCGCGCTGGTGCAGCCGCCCGCCTGCCGCTGGTCGCGCGGGCAGTCCGAGGACTGCGAGGGCCGCGGCGACTCCTCCGCCGACTTGGACGGCTCGGGCACCGCCGGGTCGTCGGTGTCGTCGTCGGACGTCTGGTCACGGGTGTAGTCCGGCACGGTGCCGCGGGTCGGCGTCGGCTCGAAACGGGTCCAGCCCACGCCCTCGAAGTACAGCTCGGGCCAGGCGTGCGCGTCCCGGAGCCCCACCGACATGGTGCCGTCCGCCTGCGCGGAGCCCGGGGTGAAGCCCACGGCCACGCGCGCCGGAATGCCCAGCGTCCGCGCCATCGACGCCATGGCGAAGGAGAAGTGGACGCAGAAGCCCTCCTTCTGGTCCAGGAAGCGCGCGATGGCCGAGGGGCCGCTGCCCGCGCGGACCTGCGTGTTGTACGTGAAGCCGCCGTCGGACGCGAACCAGTCCTGGAGCTTCACCGCCCGCTCGTAGTCGTTCGCCGCGCCGCGGGTGAGCCTCCGGGCCGTCTCACCCACCACCGACGGCAGCGTGTCCGGCACCTTGGTGAACTCCCGCACCACGGCCGCGGGCGCCGGGGGAGCGGCCGCGAGCTGCTCGGCCGTGGGCTCCACGACCAGGCTGTTGACGGAGTACCGCACCCCCCGCGTGGTCTGCCCGCGGTCACCGACCACCGCGCGGCCCACGGGCTCGTACCGCCAGCGCCCGTCGATGCGCACCTGGCTCGCCGGATACGGCATGGGCAGCCAGTTCTGCGCGTAGCCGTCCGCCGCCGAGATGTTCGTCTGGATCTCGGTCCTGCGGA
Source organism: Streptomyces sp. NPDC045778 (assembly GCF_056431945.1). Lineage (NCBI taxonomy): Bacteria > Bacillati > Actinomycetota > Actinomycetes > Kitasatosporales > Streptomycetaceae > Streptomyces > Streptomyces sp. NPDC045778. Next base: position 206,130 of record NZ_JBWKJZ010000015.1, on the reverse strand, counting down.
CCGTGGGGGACAGGCCCTGCGGGTCGGGGAGGCGCGAGGGGATGTCCTCGATGTCCCGGACGGTGGTCTTCCACGTCGTGCCGTCGAACTTGTCGAGCGACACGATCCGCAGATACATGCCCTGGGAACTCTTCGCGTTCGTGCGGTACGAGATGACCTGGCGGTCCTCCGGCTGGTTCAGGCTGTCCTGGAGCGCGACCAGCGGGTTCACCGCCGAGATCGTGCCGCCTCCGCCGCGGCCGCCGCCCCCCGGCCCGTTCGAGTCGTCCAGGAGACCGCCGTCCAGGGCGGGCAGGCCGAGCGGCACCACCAGGGCGACGCCCAGGGCGACGGCGCCGATGCGCCGGCCCGTGCGCACCGGGGCGAGCGCGCCGCCCTCGCCGTCCAGACCCGCCGAGACCCGGCCCGGCGGCCGGGCCGCCCCGCCGAAGACCCGCCCCCACTGCGAGAGCCGGTCCCGGCCCTCCGCCAGGAGCAGCAGCAGATAGCCGGCCGCCGCGAGCAGGAACCACAGCCACCCCGCGCCGTCCTCGGCGAGGCCCGCCGCGATCGAGTACAGGGCGAGCAGCGGCAGACCGGCCGGCGCGGCCGTGCGGAACGTCACCGCGAGGGCGTCCACCATGAGCCCGACCACGAGGACCCCGCCGACCAGCATCAGGCGGATGCCGTCGGTGAGCGGCGCCGGGATCGCGTACCGGCCGACGTCGTCGCCGCCCGCCTCCAGGAGCAGGCCGAAGTGCCGGAACACCTCGGGGGTGGGGATCACCCCGGCGAGCGCCTGCTCCCGGCCGAAGACCAGGGTCAGGAGCAGCAGCGTGACCAGGGCCTGCGCGCCTACCGTCAGCGGCCGGGCGAGCGGCACCCGCCGCGCGAGGCCGCCCGCGCCGCTCTGCAGCGTGAGCAGGATCGCCGCCTGCACCAGCCAGCCCGACTCGTCGACGAGCGGCAGCATCGCGCCCGACGCCATCAGCGTCGCGGCGGCGGCGCACAGCGCGAGTCGCGTACGCCCACTCATGACCATCCCCCCGTCCCGCCCGCCATCGGACCCGTACTCGCCGTCGGCGCCGCTGCCGCGCTGGTGCGCAGGTGGTCCGCCTGGCGCCACAGGTCGACCAGCGGCACCCCGGGCGGTACGCCGACCGCCGTCCAGCCCGCCTCGTGCAGGAGCCGCAGCCGGTCCGCGGCCCGCGCGGACGGCGGGGCGCCCACGCCGCGCAGCCAGGTGTCGCTGTCCAGGACGAAGGCGACCGCGGCGCCACCGCGCTGACGCGTCCTGGCGATCACCGCGGCCTGCTCCTCGTCCAGATCGCCGAGGAAGGCGACGAGGAGGCCTTCGTTGCCACCGCGGAGCACGTCGTACGCGCGGGAGAGGCCCGCGCCGTCCGAGTGGTCGATCACGGCGAGCGTGTCCATCATCAGCCCGGCCGAGTCGGCGGTCTCCTGGCTCGCGCCCGCGAAGCCGTCGGCGCCCTCGCCGGGCAGCGAGTTGCCGGTGTCCGTCAACAGGCGTACGGAAAAGCCCCGTTCGAGCATGTGGACCAGCGTGGACGCCGCGCCCGAGACCGCCCACTCGAAGGCCGAGTCGGGGCCCGCGCCCTGGTAGGCCACCGCGCGGGTGTCCAGGAGCACCGTGCAGCGGGAGCGCTGCGGCTGCTCCTCGCGGCGCACCATCAGCTCGCCGTAGCGCGCGGTGGAGCGCCAGTGGACGCGGCGCAGGTCGTCGCCGTAGCGGTAGCCGCGCGGAATGACGTCGTCCTCGCCGGCGAGGGCGAGCGACCGGTGCCGTCCCTCGCCGTACCCCTTGGCCTCGCCGGTCAGGCGCACCGCGGGGAGCGCCTCCACGCGCGGGACCACCGTCAGCGTGTCGTACGTGGAGAAGGACCTGGTCAGCTCGCACATCCCGAAGGGGTCGGTGAGGCGCAGCTGGAGCGGGCCCAGCGGATAGCGGCCGCGCAGGTCCGAGCGGACGCGGTAGGACACCTCGCGGCGCCCGCCCTGCTCCACGCGGTCGAGCACGAACCGCGGCCGCGGCCCGAGCACGTACGGAACGCGGTCCTGGAGCATCAGCAGGCCCGTGGGCAGCCGCGAGACGTTCTCCATCCGCAGGTGCACGCGTGCCTCCGAACCGGCGGGCACGCGCGCGGGGGACAGTCGGCGGCTGCCCGCGACGCGGTAGCGCGTGCGGTACAGCACGGCGGAGCACACGAGCGGCAGGACCGCGAGCAGCAGTCCGACCCGCAGCAGGTCGCCCTGGCCGAGCACGTAGGCGCAGACGGCGGCGGCGATGCCCGCGGCGAAGAAGGAGCGGCCCCGGGTGGTGAGCCCGGCGAGCGCCGTGCGAAGACCGCCCCGCTCCCCCCGGTCGCCGCCGGTGCCGCTGTCCCCGGAGCCGTCGGGGCCGCCGGTGCCGCCGGATCGCTCCGGCGGCCTCCCCCCGGCCGTCATCACAGCCTCCGGGCGCCGGGCGGCTGCTGGCCGTAGTACCCCTGGCCGGTCTCCTTGCCCGCCGGGACCGGGGTGCGCTGGAGGATCTCCAGGACGACCGATTCGGCCGTGCGCCGGTTCAACTGGGCCTGGGCCGTGGGCAGCAGCCGGTGCGCGAGGACGGCGACGGCCAGGGCCTGCACGTCGTCCGGCAGGGCGAAGTCACGGCCGCTGAGCGCGGCGGACGCCTTCGCGGCCCGCAGCAGGTGCAGGGTCGCGCGCGGCGAGGCGCCGAGTCTCAGGTCGGGGTGGTTGCGGGTGGCGGCGACCAGGTCGACCGCGTACCGCCGCACGGCCTCGGCGACGTGGACCGTGCGGACCGCGTCGATGAGCTTCACGATGTCGTGCGCGTGCGCCACCGGCTGGAGGTCGTCGAGCGGCGAGGCGCCGCCGTGCACGTCCAGCATCTGCAATTCGGCCTCGGGGCCCGGGTAGCCGATCGACACGCGCGCCATGAAGCGGTCGCGCTGCGCCTCGGGCAGCGGATAGGTGCCCTCCATCTCCACCGGGTTCTGCGTGGCCACGACCATGAACGGGCTGGGCAGCTCGTACGTCTGCCCGTCGATGGTGACCTGGCGCTCCTCCATGGACTCCAGGAGCGCGGACTGCGTCTTCGGGGAAGCGCGGTTGATCTCGTCGCCGATCACGATCTGCGCGAAGATCGCTCCCGGCTTGAACTCGAAGTCACGGCGCTGCTGGTCCCAGATGGACACACCCGTGATGTCCGACGGCAGCAGGTCCGGCGTGAACTGGATACGCCGCACCGAGCAGTCGATGGACCGCGCGAGCGCCTTGGCGAGCATGGTCTTGCCCACGCCCGGAACATCCTCGATGAGCAGGTGCCCCTCGGCGAGGAGCACGGTCAGCGAAAGCCGTACGACCTCCGGCTTGCCCTCGATCACACCCTCGACCGACCCGCGGACACGCTCCGCCGTGGCGGTCAGATCTGTCAGGCTCGCTCGATCGTCATAGGTCGTCACCCGGCCCTCCTCGGCCCTTCCCCACGCTCGGCAAGGAGCAGGGATACCTCTTTGCATGGTTCCCCGGGCCGACACTCGCGTGCGGACCGGCCCACCCCGAAACACGGACACCACGCGTGAATGGTTCAGCGCGGCGCCACACAGGCATTCTTGTTGGGCATACCGGTTCGTGTCACTCGCCTGTGGATAACTGGCGCCGTTATGTCGGATCTTGCGGTGTTTCAGGTGCCGGAAATTGTCCGGTACCCGGTACCTGAGCGTCACGGGCTTTCGATTCGGTCACGCGGGTCCACCGCGGTCACGCGAAGGCGGGGCGGCGCCGCCCCTCGGACGGCGCCGCCGCGCTCAGGCGGGCGGGCGCGGCACCGCCTCAGGCGGGGTCGATCTCGCGCAGCAGGCCCGTGTGCACGTCGAAGACGAATCCGCGGATGTCGTCGGTGTGCAGCAGGAACGGCGAGGTGCGCACGCGCTGCATCGACTGCCGCACGTCCTGGTCGACGTCGCGGAAGGACTCCACGGCCCACGAGGGGCGCTGGCCGACCTCCATCTCGAGGTCGTGCCGGAACTCCTCGGTGAGGGACTCGAGGCCGCAGCCGGTGTGGTGGATGAGGGCCACGCTGCGGGTGCCGAGCGCGCGCTGGCTGATGGTGAGCGAGCGGATGACGTCGTCGGTGACGACGCCGCCGGCGTTGCGGATGGTGTGGCAGTCACCGAGTTCGAGGCCGAGTGCGGCGTGCAGGTCGAGGCGGGCGTCCATGCAGGCCACGACCGCGACCCGCAGCACGGGCCGGGCGTCCATGCCGGGGTCGGTGAAGTCCGCCGCGTAGCGGGTGTTCGCGTCGACCAGGCGGTCGGTGACGGTGCCACCCTCGCGTGCGCCGCCGGTGGGTATGGCGCCTTCGGGCTCGGTGGGGAGGGATGCGGAAGTCGTCATGGCTATGACGGTAGTGGTCACAGCGGGTGCGGTCCTGTTGTGAGAGGGGACAAAGAACGTCATTGAACGTTGTTGTGAGGTAACCCACAGGGGTGGGCGCTGGGCCGCCGAACGGGTGAAGCGGCGCTGATCACAGGTGTGATCGCGGCCGGGCCGCGCCGCGCAGGCCGGTTGATTGACCGCGAGACACGGTGGACTAAAGTGACGCGAAGCGGGAGCGGAGACCTGCTCCCCGCTGGTACATCCGGAGATTCGCAGAATTCCCCACGTGCGTGGCGCGTACGTACGGCTCGGCCTCCTCCCGCTCCCGGTCGGCTGACGCCGCCTCCCCGGCGCCGGCATCCGGTTCCCCTTCACCGAGCGGGCGGGGACCCGGCGGTGCGTACGTCGCTCCGCCGGACCTGAGAGGGCCCCTTGAGCAGCAGTCGACATGTCCCGGTGATGCTCCAGCGGTGCCTGGACCTGCTGGCCCCCGCGCTCACGCGGCCGGGAGCCGTCGTCGTCGACTGCACCCTCGGCCTCGGCGGCCACAGCGAGGCCCTCCTCGCCGCCTTCCCCGAGGCCCGCCTCATCGCCCTGGACCGGGACAAGGAGGCGCTGCGCCTGTCCGGCGAGCGGCTCGCGCCCTACGGCGAGCGCGCCACCCTCGTCCACGCGGTCTACGACGAGCTGCCCGAGGTGCTCGAAAGGCTCGGCGTCCCGCAGGTCCAGGGCGTCCTGTTCGACCTCGGCGTCTCCTCCATGCAGCTAGACGAGGCGGACCGCGGCTTCGCCTACGCCCAGGACGCGCCCCTCGACATGCGCATGGACCAGACGACCGGCGTCAGCGCCGCCGAGGTCCTCAACACCTACCCGGCCGGGGAGCTGGTGCGGATCCTGCGCGCGTACGGCGAGGAGAAGCAGGCCAAGCGGATCGTGTCCGCCGTGGTGCGCGAGCGCGACAAGGAGCCCTTCAGCAACAGCGCGCGACTCGTGGAGCTGATCCGGGACGCGCTGCCGCAGGCCGCCAAGCGCACCGGGGGCAACCCCGCCAAGCGCACCTTCCAGGCCCTGCGCATCGAGGTCAACGGCGAGCTGAGCGTCCTGGAGCGGGCCATCCCCGCGGCCGTGAAGGCGCTTGCCGTGGACGGCCGCATCGCCGTCCTGTCGTACCACTCGCTGGAGGACCGGCTGGTCAAGCAGGTGCTCGCGGCGGGTGCCGCGACGACGGCGCCGCCCGGCCTGCCGGTCGTGCCCGAGGAGTACCAGCCGCGGCTCAAGCTTCTGACGCGCGGTGCCGAACTGCCCACCGAGGAGGAGATCGCGGAGAACCGCAGGGCCGCGCCCGCGCGGCTGCGCGGCGCGCAGCGCATCCGCGAGGACGTCACCCGGTGAGCGGCGTCCGGTGAGAGGCGTCCGCGTGCCGCCCGCCTGACCGGGGCGGCCCGCGGTGAGAGGTCCGCATGACCGAGGTGGCTTCGTGAAGGAGGTGGCTGGAGTGAGCAAGAGACCGCAGCTGCGGGGGAGGGCGGCGCAGCTCGCGCGGCTGCTGCCCGCGGGCCCGAGCCAGGCGGCGCGCACCCCCTTCATGCTCCTGGTGGTGCTGCTGCTCGGCGGCGGCCTGATCACGCTCCTGCTGCTCAACTCCTCGCTCAACGAAGGCTCCTTCCAGCTCAGCAAGTTGAAGAAGGAGACCCAGGAGCTGACCGACGAGGAGCAGCAGCTCCAGCGGGAGGTCGACGAGTACGCCGCCCCGGGCGCGCTCCAGCGCCGCGCCCGCGAGCTAGGCATGGTCCCCGGCGGCGACCCGGCCTTCTTGAACCCCGACGGCACCGTCCGCGGCGTCCCGGGTGCCGCGGCCGGGCCCTCCGCCGTGCGCGAGTCCGCGGCGCGCCCGCCCGCGCCGCTGCCCCCGGCCCCTGCGCGGGCCCCCGAGGCGCTGCCCGCGCCCGGGGCGGGGCCGTCCCGGGTGCCGAGCCCCGCGGCCGTGCCGCCCGCGGGTGGCACGGCGGCCGGCGCCGTCCCGCCCCCTCCCGCGAAGCCCGTACCCACGACCTCCGGCAGGTGACGTAAGTGACGGACCGTCAGCCGCCGCCCCGGCGCCGCGTCCCCGGACCGGCCCGCCCCGTCCGGCCCGCGCGGAACGGCGGGCCGCGCCGCCCGCAGCAGGGCCGCCGCCCCCGCTCCGCCGCGGGCCGGGCCAAGCCGCTGCGCCTGGGCAGCCCCCGGCCCCGCCTCCGCCTGGTCAGCCTGGCCCTGACCCTGGTGATGCTGGCGTTCGTGGTGCGGCTCCTCCAGGTCCAGGCCGTCGACGCCGACGCGTACGCCGCCAAGGCGGAGAAGAACCGGTACTCCAGTCACAAGATCGCCGCCGAGCGCGGGGCCATCACCGACCGCAGGGGCGTCGAGCTGGCCACCAGCGTGGACGCGTACGACATCACGGCCGACCCCACGCTCTTCACGGCCGACGAGACGAAGGTCAAGGACGCGCCCGAGCAGGCCGCGGCCCTGCTCGCGCCGATCCTCGACGAGGACAGCGACGCCGTCGCCAAGAAGCTCAGGACGCCCAAGACCCGCTTCACGCTGCTCTCCCGCCGCGAGACCCCGCAGGTGTGGAAGCAGATCAAGGACCTGCGTGCCACGCTCGCCGAGAAGGCGCGGGCCGACACCGAGGCGGTGAACGTCCTCGCCGGTGTCTTCGCCGTGCCCACCAGCAAGCGCGTGTACCCGAACGACGACCTGGCCGCCGGGATACTGGGCTGGGTCAACGCCGACGGCAAGGGCGGCGGCGGCATCGAGCAGCAGCTCGACAAGGACCTCGCGGGCAAGCGCGGCGAGATCCGCTACGCCCAGTCGGGCGGCCGCCAGGTGCCGACCGCGGGCACCAACGAGAAGCCCGCGGTGCCCGGCTCCGACGTCGAGCTGACCATCGACCGCGACATCCAGTGGGCCGCGCAGGACGCCATCACCGAGCAGGTCAAGAAGTCCCGCGCGGACCGCGGCTACGTGATCGTGCAGGACACCCGCACCGGCGAGGTCCTCGCCATGGCCAACGCGCCCGGCTTCGACCCCAACGACCTGTCGCGGGCCACGAGCGGAAGCCTCGGCAACGCGGCGGTGCAGGACGCCTACGAACCGGGCTCCACCGCCAAGGTCATGTCGATGGCCGCCGTCCTGGAGGAGAACGCGGCCACGCCCCACACCCGGGTGACCGTCCCCAACCGCCTGCACCGCGGCGACCGGCTCTTCCAGGACGACATCGACCACCCGACCTGGTACCTCACGCTCAACGGCGTGCTCGCCAAGTCCAGCAACATCGGCACGATCCTCGCCACCGGAGAGCTGGGGAACACCCAGAAGCAGGTGAACCGGACCCTCTACGGATACCTGCGGAAGTTCGGCCTCGGACAGCCCAGCGGCCTCGGGTTCCCGGGCGAGACCAAGGGCATCCTCGCGCCGCCCGACAAGTGGTCCACCTCGCAGCAGTTCACCATCCCCTTCGGCCAGGGCGTCTCCATCAACGCCATGCAGGCGGCCTCCGTGTACTCGACCATCGCCAACAACGGCGTGCGGATCGAGCCCACCCTCGTGCGCGGCACCAAGGGGCCCGACGGCCGCTTCACCCCCGCGCCCGCGCCCGCCAAGAACCGCGTCGTCAGCAAGAAGACCGCGAACACCGTCGCGCGGATGCTGGAGTCCGTCGTCGACGACGAACAAGGCACCGGCACCAAGGCGCGCATCCCCGGCTACCGTGTCGCGGGCAAGACCGGCACCGCCAACCGCGTCGACCCGCAGACCGGCCGCTACCGCGGCTACACCTCGTCCTTCGCCGGGTTCGCGCCCGCCGACAAGCCGCGCGTCACCGTCTACTGCGTCATCCAGAACGCCAAGAAGGGCAGCTACTTCGGCGGCCAGATCTGCGGGCCCATCTACAAGAAGGTCATGCAGTTCTCCCTGAAGACCCTCCAGGTGCCGCCCACAGGGCACGCCCCCGCCCGGCTTCCGGTCACCTTCACCCCGGGCGGACCCGAGACGCCCGGCCGCCCTCCGGCCACCGACAAGCCGGGCCGCTGAGCGGGGTCCGCCGTGACGACGATCACCCCGGATCCGGGGAACCGCACACCAGGGCCCCTCCCTTTTGGCCCCAGCGGGGGTACGCCCGGTACGCTCACCGCCGTGCCACACGCTGATCAGTCCCAAACCACCCAGAAGGACGCTCCCGTGACCTATCCGGGACCGCCGAGGCCGGCCCAGGTCTCCGCCACCCCCCTCGCGGAGCTAGCCGATCAGCTGGGGGCCGCGGCCCCGGGCACCGCGCCGGGCTCCACCGGCGTCACCGGCATCACCCACGACTCGCGGGCCGTGCGCCCCGGCGACCTGTACGTCGCGCTGCCTGGCGCCCGCATGCACGGCGCCGACTTCGTCGCCCAGGCCGCCGGCCACGGCGCCGCCGCCATCCTCACCGACCCGACGGGCGCCGAGCGCGCCGCCGCCACCGGCCTGCCGGTCCTCGTCGTCGACGACCCGCGCGGCCACATGGGCGAGCTGGCCGCCACGGTCTACGGCCACCCCGGCCGCGACCTGCTCCAGATCGGCATCACCGGTACGTCCGGCAAGACGACCACCGCGTACCTCATGGAGGGCGGTCTGCGGCAGGTCCGCCAGAATCATGGGAGCCGACGCGGAGCGGCGTCGGTTGAGGGCGGTGGCGGGCGACGGGTGGGCCTCATCGGCACGGTGGAGATGCGCATCGGCGACGAGCGCATCAAGTCCGAGCGCACCACGCCCGAAGCCACCGACCTCCAGGCGCTGTTCGCGGTGATGCGCGAGCGCGGCGTCCAGGCGGTCGCGATGGAGGTCTCCAGCCACGCCCTGGTGCTCGGGCGCGTGGACGGCTGCGTGTTCGACGTGGCCGTGTTCAACAACCTGAGCCCGGAGCACATGGAGTTCCACTCCGACATGGAGGACTACTTCCGGGCCAAGGCGCAGCTGTTCACCCAGCGCCGCGCGCGGCTCGGCGTCGTCAACTACGACGACGAGTACGGCCGCAGACTCCTGACCGAGTCCGAGGTGCCGGTCACCAGCTTCTCCGCCGAGGGCCACCCGGACGCCGACTGGCGCGCCGAGGACGTGCAGGTGGGTCCGCTGGACTCCGCGTTCACCGCCGTGGGTCCCAAGGGCGAGCGGATCTCCGCGAGGTCGCCGCTCGCGGGCCCGTTCAACGTGGCCAACACGCTCGCCGCGATCGTCGCGCTCGCCGTCGCCGGGATCGACCCGCAGACCGCGGCCGACGGCGTCGCCGCGGTGCCCGGGGTCCCGGGCCGCCTGGAGCGCGTCGACGTCGGCCAGGGCTACCTCGCGGTCGTCGACTACGCCCACAAGACGGACGCCGTCGAATCGGTCCTGCGCGCGCTGCGCAAGGTCACCGAGGGCAAGCTGCACATCGTGCTCGGCTGCGGCGGCGACCGCGACCAGACCAAGCGCAGGCCGATGGGCGCCGCCGCGGCCCGGCTCGCCGACACCGCCGTACTGACCTCCGACAACCCCCGCTCCGAAGACCCCCTCGCGATCCTCGCCACCATGCTCGCGGGCGCCGCGGAGGTGCCCGCCCACGAGCGCGGCGAGGTCGCCGTCTTCGAGGACCGGGCCGCCGCGATCGCCGCGGCCGTCGCCCGCGCCGAGCCCGGCGACACCGTCCTCGTCGCGGGCAAGGGCCACGAGCAGGGCCAGGACATCGCCGGAGTGGTCCGTCCCTTCGACGACCGCCAGGTGCTTCGCGAAGCTATCCAGCAAACCCAGGGATGAAGTTGTGATCGCCCTCTCCCTCGCCGAGATCGCCACCGTCGTCGGCGGGCAGACGTACGACATACCGGATCCGTCGGTCCGGGTCACCGCGCCGGTCGTCCGGGACTCCCGTGAGGTGGAGCCCGGCGGCCTGTTCGTCGCTTTCGTCGGCGAGCGCGTCGACGGCCACGACTACGCCGCGCAGGTCGTCGCGGCGGGAGCCGTCGCCGTCCTCGCGCAGCGGCCCGTCGGCGTGCCCGCCGTCGTCGTCGACGACGTGCAGGCGGCGCTCGGCGCGCTCGCCCGGCACGTGGTGGCCCGGCTCGGCGCCACCCTCGTGGCCCTCACCGGCTCCGCGGGCAAGACCAGCACCAAGGACCTGATCGCGCAGGTGCTCCAGCGCGCGGCGCCGACGGTGTGGACGCCCGGCTCGTTCAACAACGAGATCGGCCTGCCGCTGACCGCCCTGACCGCCACCGAGGAGACCCGGTTCCTGGTCCTGGAGATGGGCGCGCGCGGCAAGGGCCACATCCGGTACCTGACCGGGCTCACGCCGCCGCGGGTCGGCGTCGTCCTGAACGTCGGCACCGCCCACATCGGCGAGTTCGGCGGCCGTGAGCAGATCGCGGAAGCAAAGGGCGAGCTGGTCGAGAGCCTCCCCGCGGACGGCACCGCGATCCTCAACGCCGACGACCCGCTGGTGCGCGCGATGGCCACGCGGACACGGGCGCGCGTGCTGCTCTTCGGAGAGGCCGACGACGCCGACGTACGCGCCGAGAATGTCCGTCTCACGGAGAACGGACAGCCGGCCTTCACGCTGCACACACCCTCCGGGTGCAGCGACGTGCGACTGCGCCTGTACGGTGAGCACCACGTGTCGAACGCGCTCGCCGCGGCCGCCGTCGCCCATGACCTTGGCATGTCCGTGGACGAGATCGCCCTCGCGCTCTCCGAGGCGGGCACGCTGTCCCGCTGGCGTATGGAGGTCACCGAGCGCCCGGACGGCGTGACGGTCGTCAACGACGCCTACAACGCGAACCCCGAGTCCATGCGCGCCGCCCTGCGTGCGCTGGCCGCCATGGGCAAGGCCGCACAGGCAAAGGGAGGTCGCACGTGGGCGGTGCTCGGCCACATGGCCGAGCTCGGGGACGAGGGGCTCGCCGAGCACGACGCGGTCGGACGCCTTGCCGTCCGGCTGAACGTGAACAAGCTCGTGGCAGTCGGGGGCAGGGAAGCGTCCTGGCTCCAACTGGGCGCATACAACGAGGGTTCGTGGGGTGAGGAGTCGGTGCACGTGTCCGACGCACAGGCGGCGATCGACCTGCTGCGCAGCGAGCTGCGCCCAGGAGACGTCGTGCTGGTGAAGGCGTCCAGATCGGTGGGCCTCGAGAGCGTCGCCCAGACGCTCGCGGCGGACACCGCCGCCGGCACCGCGACGGGCGGAGTTGACGCCCGATGATGAAGCAAGTGCTGTTCGCGGGTGTGATCGGGCTCTTCCTGACCCTGGTCGGGACGCCCCTGCTGATCAAGCTCCTGGCACGCAAGGGCTATGGCCAGTACATCCGCGACGACGGCCCGCGCGAGCACCACAGCAAGCGCGGTACGCCGACCATGGGTGGTATCGCCTTCATCCTGGCGACCCTCATCGCGTACTTCCTGAGCAAGATCATCACGGGTGCCGAGCCCACGATCTCGGGTCTGCTCGTGCTCGGACTGATGGCGGGCATGGGCCTGGTCGGCTTCCTCGACGACTACATCAAGATCGTCAAGCGGCGCTCCCTCGGTCTGCGCGCCAAGGCGAAGATGGCCGGACAGCTGATCGTCGGCATCGCCTTCGCCGTCATCTCGCTCCAGTTCGCCGACGGCAGGGGCCAGACCCCGGCGTCCACGAAGCTGTCGTTCGTGGAGGACTTCGGCTGGTCGATCGGCCCGGTCCTGTTCGTCGTCTGGGCGCTGTTCATGATCCTGGCGATGTCGAACGGCGTGAACCTCACCGACGGCCTCGACGGCCTCGCCACCGGCGCCTCCGTGATGGTCTTCGGCGCGTACACGTTCATCGGCGTCTGGCAGTTCCAGGAGTCCTGCGCCAACGCCCAGGACCTCACCAACCCGGCCGCCTGTTTCGAGGTCAGAGACCCGCTCGACCTGGCCGTCGTGGCCTCCGCGCTGATGGGTGCCTGCTTCGGCTTCCTGTGGTGGAACACCTCGCCCGCCAAGATCTTCATGGGCGACACCGGTTCGCTCGCCCTCGGCGGCGCGCTCGCGGGCCTCGCCATCTGCTCCCGCACGGAGCTGCTGCTCGCGCTCCTCGGCGGCCTCTTCGTCCTCATCACCATGTCGGTGGTCATCCAGGTCGGCTCCTTCCGGCTGACCGGTAAGCGGGTCTTCCGGATGGCGCCACTGCAACACCACTTCGAACTCAAGGGCTGGTCCGAAGTCCTGGTCGTGGTCCGCTTCTGGATCATCCAGGGCATGTGCGTCATCGTCGGACTCGGCCTCTTCTACGCCGGATGGGCAGCCAAGAAGTGACCCCCTCGCTGGACTCCTGGAAGGGCCTGCACGTCACCGTCGCCGGGCTCGGCGTCAGCGGCGTCAGCGCCGCGCGCGCCCTCGCGGGCCTCGGTGCCGCCGTGACCGTCGTGGACGGCGGCTCGGGCCCCGCGCTCGACGCGCGGGCCGCCGACCTCGCCGCCGCGGGCGTCGCCGTGCGCCTCGGGGACGCGGAGACGCTGCCCGAGGGGACCGGTCTCGTCGTCACCTCGCCGGGCTGGAAGCCGGACAGCCCGCTGTTCGCGGCCGCCGCCGCCGCGGGCGTCGACGTCATCGGCGACGTGGAGGTCGCCTGGCGCCTGCGCGGCCCCGGCGCCGCCCCCTGGCTCGCCGTCACCGGCACCAACGGCAAGACCACGACGACGCAGATGCTGGCGTCGATCCTGCGCGCCGCGGGCCTGCGCACCGCCGCCGTCGGCAACATCGGTACGCCGATCGTCGATGTCGTCCTGGAAGACAGGGCGGCGCGCGAAGCGCGTTCGGTTGAGGGCGGTGGTGGGCGACGGGAGGGCGACGCCTACGACGTCCTGGCCGTCGAGCTGTCCAGCTATCAGCTGCACTGGGCGCCCTCCCTGCGCGCGCACTCCGCCGCCGTACTGAACCTCGCGCCCGACCACCTCGACTGGCACGGCTCCATGGAGGCGTACGCCGCCGACAAGGGCCGGATCTACGAGGGCAACCAGGTGGCCTGCGTCTACAACGTGGATGCCACCGACAAGCCGTCGACCGAGGACCTGGTCCGCGCGGCCGACGTCGAGGAGGGCTGCCGCGCCATCGGCTTCACGCTGAACACCCCGGCCCCCTCGCAACTCGGCGTCGTGGAGGGCATCCTGGTGGATCGTGCCTTCGTACCGGACCGCCAGAAGCAGGCCCAGGAGCTGGCCGAGGTCTCCGACGTGCGCCCTCCGGCCCCGCACAACATCGCCAACGCCCTCGCGGCGGCCGCGCTCGCGCGCGCCTTCGGCGTGGCCCCGCAGGCCGTCCGCGACGGCCTGCGGGCCTTCAGCCCGGACGCCCACCGCATCGAGCACGTCGCCGACGTGGCCGGCGTCGCCTACGTCGACGACTCCAAGGCCACCAACACCCACGCGGCCCAGGCCTCGTTGGCGGCGTACGAGTCGATCGTGTGGATCGCGGGCGGGCTCGCCAAGGGCGCGACCTTCGACGAGCTGGTCGCCGCGTCGGCGAAGCGGCTGCGCGGCGCCGTCCTGATCGGCGCCGACCGCGCCCTGATCAGGGAAGCCCTCGCGCGACACGCGCCGGAAGTACCCGTCGTCGACCTCGACCGGACCGACACTGGGGCGATGGCCGAGGCGGTCCGCCGGGCGGCACGGCTCGCAGCGCCGGGGGACACCGTCCTGATGGCTCCGGCCTGTGCGTCGATGGACATGTTCACCAACTACAACAAACGTGGTGACGCGTTCGCGGAAGCGGTTCGCGAACTCGGCGCGAGCGCCTGACACGGGCCCGCGAGGGCGCCGTCGTCAGGCACCCGGCACCGTGAGGAGGGCACACGTGAAAGCGTCGGCGTGGTGGGTGTGGGGGCGTTCCCGGGTACGGCCGTGCGCCGGGCGCGCCGGTCTGGGGCGGCGTTGATGGCCGGGCGCGCCCCGGTCCGTACGCCCCGCGTCCCGCGTACGCCGAAACGGCCGGCCCGCCCGCGCAGCACCCCCGTGCCGCGCGAGAGCCCCGTGAGAGGGCTCTACGTCAAGGCACGGCGGGCCTGGGACCGGCCGCTGACCGCGTACTACCTGATCTTCGGGGCGGCGCTGCTGATCACCGCTCTCGGCCTGGTGATGGTCTACTCGGCGTCGATGATCCAGGCGTTGCAGCTCAACCTGCCCGCCTCGTACTTCTTCCGCAAGCAGTTCGTCGCCGCGGTGCTCGGCTCCGCGCTGCTGCTCGTCGCCATGCGGATGCCGGTCAAGCTGCACCGGGCCCTGTCCTACCCGATCCTCGCGGCCTCCGTCTTCCTGATGGTCCTCGTCCAGATCCCCGGGATAGGGCGCAGCGTCAACGGCAATCAGAACTGGATCTATTTGGGGGGTCCGTTCCAGCTCCAGCCCAGCGAGTTCGGCAAGCTCGCCCTCGTCCTGTGGGGCGCCGACCTGCTGGCGCGCAAACAGGACAAGCGGCTGCTCACGCAGTGGAAGCACATGCTGGTGCCGCTCGTGCCCGTCACCTTCATGCTGCTCGGCCTGATCATGCTGGGCGGCGACATGGGCACGGCGATCATCCTCACCGCGATCCTGTTCGGCCTGCTCTGGCTGGCCGGGGCGCCCACGCGGCTCTTCGCGGGCGTCCTGAGCATCGCGGCCGTCCTCGGTGTGATCCTCATCAAGACCAGCCCCAACCGCATGGCGCGCCTGGAGTGCATCGGCGCGACCGAGCCGGGCCCCGGCGACTCCTGCTGGCAGGCGGTGCACGGCATCTACGCCCTCGCCTCCGGCGGATTCTTCGGTTCCGGACTGGGCGCGAGTGTGGAAAAATGGGGTCAACTACCCGAACCCCACACCGACTTCATCTTCGCCATCACCGGTGAGGAACTCGGTCTCGCGGGGACACTGTCGGTGCTCGCCCTGTTCGCGGCTCTAGGCTATGCGGGTATCCGCGTGGCCGGACGCACGGAGGACCCCTTCGTGAGGTATGCCGCGGGAGGTGTGACCACCTGGATCACGGCCCAGGCCGTGGTCAACATCGGTGCGGTGCTCGGCCTGCTGCCGATCGCCGGTGTCCCGCTCCCGCTGTTCTCCTACGGAGGCTCAGCCCTGCTGCCGACCATGTTCGCCGTCGGACTCCTCATCGCCTTCGCGCGACAGGACCCCGCGGCGAAGGCGGCCCTGGCCATGCGGCAACCTCGGGTGAGATGGAACACGATGCGACGGCGCGTCAAGGCGCGTTCGTCCGGAGAGCGGTGAATTTCGGTGCATGTCGTACTCGCCGGTGGGGGGACCGCCGGCCACATCGAGCCCGCGCTTGCCCTCGCAGACGCCCTGCGCAGGCAGGACCCGACCGTGGGCATCACGGCCCTGGGCACGGAGCGGGGCCTGGAGACGCGGCTCGTACCCGACCGTGGTTACGAACTCGCCCTGATCCCCGCCGTCCCCCTGCCGCGCAAGCCCACGCCTGAGCTGATCACGGTGCCCGGGCGGCTGCGCGGCACCATCAAGGCGGCCGAGCAGGTCCTGGAGCGCACCAAGGCGGACTGCGTCGTCGGCTTCGGCGGCTATGTGGCGCTGCCCGGCTACCTCGCGGCCAAGCGCCGCGGCGTACCGATCGTGGTGCACGAGGCCAACGCGCGCCCCGGCCTCGCCAACAAGATCGGCTCCCGGTACGCGGCGGCCGTCGCGGTCTCCACGCCCGACAGCAAGCTGCGCGGCTCGCGCTACATCGGCATCCCGCTGCGCCGCGCCATCGCCATGCTGGACCGCGCGAAGGTGCGCCCGGAGGCCCGCGACACCTTCGGCCTCGACCCCAACCTGCCCACGCTCCTGGTCTCCGGCGGTTCCCAGGGCGCCCGGCGCCTGAACGAGGTCATCCAGCAGGTCGCCCCGGTCCTCCAGCGCGCGGGCATCCAGATCCTGCACGCCGTCGGCCCGAAGAACGAATTGCCGTACGTCGAGAACATGCCCGGAATGCCGCCCTACATCCCGGTACCGTACGTGGACCGGATGGACCTCGCGTACGCGGCGGCGGACATGATGCTCTGCCGCGCGGGCGCGATGACCGTCGCCGAACTCTCCGCCGTCGGGCTCCCGGCCGCCTACGTCCCGCTGCCCATCGGCAACGGCGAACAGCGGCTCAACGCCCAGCCGGTGGTCAAGGCCGGCGGCGGACTGCTGGTCGACGACGCGGAACTGACGCCCGAATGGGTCCAGTCCCAGGTCCTTCCCGTGCTCGCCGACCCGCACCGGCTGTACGAGATGTCCCGCGCCGCTTCGGAGTTCGGTCGCAGGGACGCCGACGACCTCCTCGTCGGCATGGTGCACGAGGCGATTGCGTCACGCCGCAGCGCGTGAGAAGGCAGGGGAGCGTGGCCGGACAGAAGACCGCCGAACGGCAGGGGCCCAAGTCCGGCCCGCCCCGCCCGCGCTCGCGCCGCCTGCGGCTGCCGAAGCCGCGCACCCTGATCCTCGTCACGGCCCTGCTGTGCGTCCTCGGCGGGGCCGCGGTCTGGGTGCTCTACGCCTCGCCCTGGCTGCGCGTGGAGCGGGTCACGGCGACCGGGACGGTGGTCCTCAGGCCGGACCAGGTGCGCGAGGCGGCCGGCATCCGCAGTGGGGGAGCGCTGATTTCGGTCGACTCCGACGCCGTCGAGGAGCGGCTGCGGAGGAAGCTGCCCCGGATCGACTCGGTCGACGTCGTCCGTGACTGGCCGCACGGCATCACCCTGGAAGTGACCGAACGCACGCCCGCCCTGCTCATCGAAAAGGGCCGAAAGTTCGTCGAAGTGGACGCCAAGGGTGTGCGCTTCGCCACGGTCACCAAGGCCCCGAAGGGCACTCCCCGGCTGGCCCTGACACCGCATCAGTCCGGCGACGCGGCCGCCAGCCTGCGCCGCTTCGGCCCCGAGCGGCTGCGCCGGGAGGCGGTCCGGGTGGTCACGGACCTGCCCGGCGCGGTGGCCGGGGACACCACCACCGTCAAGGTCCGGTCGTACGACTCCATCTCGCTGGAGTTGGCCGACGGACGCACGGTCGCCTGGGGCAGCAGCGAGAACGGCCGTATGAAGGCCGAAGCCCTGAGCGCCCTGATGAAAGCCGTCCCCAAGGCACGGCACTTCGACGTGACCGTTCCCACCGCCCCCGCGTCATCAGCGAGTTGACGTACATCAGCGCAGGCCAGCACCCTGGATGGGCATCGCTACGCCTGATCACATAGGGTGAAAAGAAAAACGGGAGGTTCGGCGTGTTCGTTGAACGCGCGCCACTTGTCGACTTAGTGTCCTGTTCGGAAGAGTCCAGGGAACAGACACACTGGTAACCCTAAACTTCAGCGTTAGGGTTCGGGTCGGCGATTCGGACCGTCCCATTCGGCATCAGTCGGCGCCTCGCGGCAGCGTGAGACGGCGACACGTAACTCGAGGCGAGAGGCCTTCGACGTGGCAGCACCGCAGAACTACCTCGCAGTCATCAAAGTCATCGGTGTCGGCGGCGGTGGTGTCAATGCCATCAACCGGATGATCGAGGTCGGTCTCAAGGGCGTCGAGTTCATCGCCATCAACACCGACGCGCAAGCCCTGTTGATGAGCGACGCCGACGTCAAGCTCGACGTCGGCCGGGAACTCACCCGCGGACTCGGCGCCGGCGCCAACCCGGCCGTCGGCCGCAAGGCCGCCGAGGACCACCGCGAGGAGATCGAGGAGGTCCTCAAGGGGGCCGACATGGTCTTCGTCACGGCCGGTGAGGGCGGCGGCACCGGCACGGGCGGCGCGCCCGTGGTCGCCAACATCGCGCGCTCCCTCGGCGCCCTGACGATCGGTGTGGTCACGCGGCCGTTCACCTTCGAGGGCCGCCGTCGCGCGAACCAGGCGGAGGACGGCATCGCCGAACTCCGCGAAGAGGTCGACACCCTCATCGTCATCCCGAACGACCGGCTGCTCTCCATCTCGGACCGCCAGGTCAGCGTGCTCGACGCCTTCAAGTCGGCCGACCAGGTCCTGCTCTCCGGCGTTCAGGGCATCACCGACCTCATCACCACGCCCGGCCTGATCAACCTCGACTTCGCCGACGTCAAGTCGGTCATGTCCGAGGCCGGTTCGGCGCTCATGGGCATCGGTTCGGCCCGCGGCGACGACCGCGCGGTGGCCGCGGCCGAGATGGCGATCTCCTCGCCGCTCCTGGAAGCCTCCATCGACGGCGCCCGGGGCGTCCTGCTCTCCATCTCCGGCGGCTCCGACCTCGGCCTGTTCGAGATCAACGAGGCGGCGCAGCTGGTCAGTGAGGCCGCCCACCCCGAGGCCAACATCATCTTCGGCGCGGTCATCGACGACGCGCTCGGCGACGAGGTCCGGGTCACGGTCATCGCCGCCGGGTTCGACGGCGGACAGCCGCCGGCCAAGCGGGACAACGTCCTGGGCTCGGCCTCCAGCAAGCGCGAGGAGCCCGCCCCCGCGAGCCGCCCGGCCGAATCGTCCCGTCCGGGACCGGCCTTCGGCGGCCTCGGCAGCGTCACCCCGCGCGAGGAGCCCCCGGCCCCGGAGCCCGTCGAACCGGCTCCGGCGAACGAGGCGCCCGCGACGCCCGTGACGCCCCCGCAGGTCCCGCCGACCCGTCTGCACCAGGACAGCCAGGCCGAAGAGCTGGACGTGCCGGACTTCCTGAAGTGATAGGCGAAAGCTCCGGAACGAGCACTGTGAGCGGCGCGCACTTCGCCTTCACCGACCGGTGGGGCGGGGTGAGCGCCGTTCCGTACGCGGAGCTGAACCTCGGCGGAGCGGTCGGCGACGACCCCGGCGCCGTACTGCGGAACCGCGAACTGGCCGCCAAGTCCCTGGGCATCGACCAGGGTCTGGTGGTCTGGATGAACCAGGTGCACGGCCGGGACGTCGCCGTGGTCGACGGGCCCTGGCCCGCGGACCAGGAGATTCCGGCGGTCGACGCCGTCGTCACCGCCGAGCGGGGCCTCGCCCTCGCCGTCCTGACCGCCGACTGCACTCCCGTGCTCCTCGCCGACCCGGTGGCGGGCGTCGTCGCCGCGGCGCACGCGGGCCGCCCCGGCATGATCGCCGGAGTGGTGCCCGCGACCGTCGAGGCCATGGTGGGCCTCGGCGCCGAGCCCGCCCGGATCGTGGCCCGCACCGGGCCCGCCGTGTGCGGCCACTGCTACGAAGTACCCGCGGGCATGCGCGCCGACGTCGCCGCCGTGGAACCCGCGGCGTACGCCGTCACGAGCTGGGGCACACCGGCGGTCGACGTGACCGCCGGGGTGCACGCGCAGCTCGAGCGGCTCGGCGTGCGCGACCGGGAGCGGTCGCCGGTGTGCACGCTGGAGTCGGGAGATCACTTCTCGTACCGCCGCGACCGCGTCACCGGTCGGCTCGCGGGCTACGTCTGGCTGGACTGATGGGGCATGACGGACCGTAAGTCGGAACTCGCCGCGAACCTGGCGAATGTGGAACAGCGCATCGAGGCGGCCTGTGCGGCCGCCGGGCGCAAGCGCGAAGAGGTGACCCTCATCGTGGTCACCAAGACCTACCCCGCGAGCGACGTACGCGCGCTCGCGGAACTCGGCGTCCGCCACGTCGCAGAGAACCGCGACCAGGACGCGGCGCCCAAGGCCGCCGCCTGCGCGGACGCGCCGCTGAGCTGGCACTTCGTCGGACAGTTGCAGACCAACAAGGTGCGTTCCGTGGTCGGTTACGCGGACGTGGTGCAGTCGGTCGACCGGCCGAAGCTCGTCACCGCGCTCTCGGCCGCGGCCGTGCGCGCCGAGCGGGAGGTGGGCTGCCTGCTCCAGGTGGCCCTCGACGCCGGGGAGAGCGGTCGCGGGGAGCGGGGCGGCGTCGGGCCCGGCGGAATCGAAGAGTTGGCCGGTCTCGTGGCCGACGCCCCCGGGCTCCGGCTCGACGGTCTGATGACCGTCGCGCCGCTCACCGGGGAGTACGCGGGACGGCAACAGGCGGCGTTCGAGCGGCTGATGGATTTGTCGACTGCCCTGCGCGTGGCCCATCCGGCTGCGAACATGGTGTCGGCAGGGATGAGTGCGGACCTCGAGCAGGCCGTTGCGGCCGGTGCGACACATGTGCGCGTCGGGACAGCGGTACTCGGAGTCCGACGCGGGCTCGGGTAACGTCGCCAGGAAGTCGGACCACAGCAGAAAATATGGTCATTCCCACCTTTGCGGCGGGTATGGCTCGTGGATCGCGGGAAGTTGGTGACGACCTGTCGATCCACCACAGAGCGGAGGACTCAGAGCATGGCCGGCGCGATGCGCAAGATGGCGGTCTACCTCGGCCTCGTGGAGGACGACGGTTACGACGGCCGGGGCTTCGACCCCGATGACGATTTCGAGCCCGAGCCGGAGCCCGAGCGCGACCGCCGGCGGCACGAACCACCGCACCAGTCGCACCAGTCCCACCTGACGGACCGGGACTTGGAACGGGACGAATCGGTACGAGTGGTACAGCCGCCCGCGCCCCGCGAACCGGCGCCGCGTGCCGCTTCGCTCGCCGCTGAATCGGGACGACCGGCACGAATCGCCCCCGTGGCATCTATCACACCTGAACGACAGAGCCTGGAGAAGAACGCACCGGTGATCATGCCCAAGGTCGTGTCCGAGCGAGAGCCCTACCGCATCACCACACTTCACCCCCGGACGTACAACGAAGCCCGTACCATCGGGGAACACTTCCGCGAAGGCACCCCGGTGATCATGAACTTGACGGAGATGGACGACACCGACGCGAAGCGACTTGTCGACTTTGCCGCCGGTCTGGTCTTCGGTCTGCATGGCAGTATCGAGCGAGTGACGCAGAAGGTGTTCCTGTTGTCGCCTGCTAACGTCGATGTCACGGCGGAGGACAAGGCCCGTATCGCAGAGGGCGGGTTCTTCAACCAGAGCTGAGACGCAGTGCAGTAGACAGCAGTACCGGACCGATACAGCGCGGATGCGACCAGAAGCAGGGGAGAGGGAAACGCGGACATGGGCGTGGTCTTGCAAGTGATCTACATCGCGCTGATGTGTTTCCTCATCGTGCTGATCTTCCGGCTGGTCATGGACTACGTCTTCCAGTTCGCCCGCTCATGGCAACCCGGCAAGGCGATGGTGGTCGTTCTGGAGGCCACCTACACTGTCACCGATCCACCGCTCAAGCTTCTGCGGCGGTTCATTCCGCCACTGCGTCTCGGCGGCGTGGCGCTCGACCTGTCCTTCTTCGTACTGATGATCATCGTCTACATCCTGATCACCGTCGTGAGCCAGCTGTGAACGATACGGTCTTGCCGAATGCCGACGACTACGTTGAGGTGAAGAGATGCCGTTGACCCCCGAGGACGTGCGGAACAAGCAGTTCACGACCGTCCGCCTCCGAGAAGGCTATGACGAGGACGAGGTCGATGCCTTCCTCGATGAGGTCGAAGCCGAACTGACGCGCCTGCTCCGCGAGAACGAGGACCTGCGCGCGAAGCTGGCCGCCGCCACGCGCGCGGCCGCGCAGAACCAGCAGCAGGGCAACATGCGCAAGGGCCCCGAGGGCGGCCCGCAGGACCAGCGAGGTCCCGGCGCTCCCGTGCCCGCCGCAATATCTGGTCCGCAGCCGGTTCCGCCGCAGCAGCAGATGGGCGGCCCGATGGGCGGCCCGCCGCAGCTGCCGGGCGGTGCGCCGCAGCTGCCCGCGGGACCCAGTGGGCACGGCCCGCAGGGTGGTCCGCAGGGTCCCGGCCCGATGGGCCAGGGTCCTATGGGTCAGGGTTCGATGGGCCAGGGCTCGATGGGCGGCCCCATGGGCGGTCCCATGGGTGGCCACGGCCCGCAGATGCCCCAGCCGGGCCAGGGCCCCGGTGGCGACAGCGCCGCCCGTGTGCTCTCGCTCGCGCAGCAGACCGCCGACCAGGCGATCGCCGAGGCCCGTTCCGAGGCCAACAAGATCGTGGGCGAGGCCCGTTCGCGCGCCGAGGGCCTGGAGCGGGACGCCCGTGCCAAGGCCGACGCCCTGGAGCGGGACGCGCAGGAGAAGCACCGTGTCGCGATGGGCTCCCTGGAGTCCGCCCGCGCCACGCTTGAGCGCAAGGTCGAGGACCTGCGCGGCTTCGAGCGCGAGTACCGCACGCGTCTGAAGTCCTACCTGGAGTCGCAGCTGCGTCAGCTGGAGACCCAGGCCGACGACTCGCTCGCCCCGCCGCGTACCCCGGCGACCGCCTCGCTGCCGCCGTCCCCGGCGCCTTCGATGGCTCCGGCCGGCGCGGGTGCCCCGTCCTACGGCGGCAACCAGTCCATGGGCGGCAACCAGCCCGCGGGTGGTCCGTCGTACGGCGGCCAGCAGCAGATGTCGCCCGCGATGACGCAGCCGATGGCGCCGGTGCGGCCGCAGGGCCAGCCGCCGATGCAGCAGGCCCCGTCCCCGATGCGCGGTTTCCTCATCGACGAGGACGACAACTGACGGGCGACACCACGCCGTAGGCGTCGGCAGCGTTCAGGGCGGAGCCCCCGGATTCCCGGGGGCTCCGCCCTTTTGTGCTGAAGGCCGACGCTCGACGGGTGCCGCCGTGCGCCCGCGGCGCACGGGGACATGACGAAGGCCCGGTCCCGCCAAGAAGCTTGGCGGGACCGGGCCTTCGGTCGCCTGGTGGTTACGCCTTGCGGAGGCGGAACGTCAGGTTCAGGGAGTCGTCCTTGAACGGCTCGCCGTAGCTGTCGTCCGCGTCGCCGGCGGCGAAGTCCGTGGCCAGGACCTCGTCGGCGATGAGGGCGGCGTGGTCCGTGAGGGCCGTGACCGTGGCCTCGTCGGTGGACGCCCAGCGCAGTGCGATGCGGTCCGCGACGTCCAGGCCGCTGTTCTTGCGGGCCTCCTGGATCAGGCGGATCGCGTCACGTGCGAGGCCCGCCCGGCGCAGTTCGTCCGTCAGCTCAAGGTCGAGGGCGACCGTGGCGCCGGAGTCGGAGGCTACCGACCAGCCCTCGCGCGGGGTTTCGGTGATGATGACCTCGTCCGGGGCGAGGCTGACGGTCTCGCCGTCGACCTCCACCGACGCCGTGCCTTCGCGCAGTGCGAGGGAGAGCGCGGCGGCGTCGGCCTCCGCGACCGCCTTGGCCACGGCCTGGACGCCCTTGCCGAACCGCTTGCCGAGGGCGCGGAAGTTCGCCTTCGCGGTGGTGTCCACCAGGGAGCCGCCGACTTCGGACAGGGAGGCGAGCGAGGAGACGTTCAGCTCTTCCGTGATCTGCGCGCGCAGCTCGTCGCCCAGCGTCTCGAAGCCGGTGGCCGCGACCAGGGCGCGGGACAGCGGCTGGCGGGTCTTGACGCCGGACTCCGCGCGGGAGGCGCGGCCCAGCTCCACCAGGCGCCGGACCAGGGCCATCTGCCGCGACAGCTCCGGGTCGACGGCCGAGAGGTCCGCCTCGGGCCAGGTGGCGAGGTGCACCGACTCCGGGGCGTCCGGGGTGACGGGAACGATCAGGTCCTGCCAGACGCGCTCGGTGATGAACGGCGTCAGCGGGGCGAGCAGTCGCGTCACCGTGTCGACGACCTCGTGCAGGGTGCGCAGCGCCGCCTTGTCGCCCTGCCAGAAGCGGCGGCGCGAGCGGCGTACGTACCAGTTGGAGAGGTTGTCGACGAAGGCGGACAGGAGCTTGCCGGCGCGCTGGGTGTCGTAGGACTCCAGGGACTGCGTCACCTGGTCGGTGAGCGCGTGCAGCTCGCTGAGCAGCCAGCGGTCGAGGAGCGGGCGGTCGGCGGGCGCCGGGTCGGCGTCCGAGGGGGCCCACTTCGACGTGCGGGCGTACAGCGCCTGGAAGGCGACCGTGTTCCAGTACGTCAGGAGGGTCTTGCGGACGACCTCCTGGATCGTGCCGTGGCCCACGCGTCGGGCCGCCCACGGGGAGCCGCCCGCGGCCATGAACCAGCGGACCGCGTCGGCGCCGTGCTGGTCCATCAGCGGGATCGGCTGGAGGATGTTGCCCAGGTGCTTGGACATCTTGCGGCCGTCCTCGGCGAGGATGTGGCCGAGACAGACGACGTTCTCGTAGCTGGACTTGTCGAAGACGAGGGTGCCGACCGCCATCAGCGTGTAGAACCAGCCGCGGGTCTGGTCGATGGCCTCGCTGATGAACTGCGCCGGGTAGCGGGACTCGAACAGTTCCTTGTTCTTGTACGGGTAGCCCCACTGGGCGAACGGCATCGAGCCCGAGTCGTACCAGGCGTCGATGACCTCCGGGACGCGCACCGCTTCGAGGGAGCAGCCCTCGTGGGTGCAGGTGAAGGTGATGTCGTCGATGAAGGGGCGGTGCGGGTCGAGGTCCGTCTGGTCGGTGCCGGTCAGCTCGGTCAGCTCCGCGCGCGAGCCGACGCACGTCAGGTGGTTCTCCTCGCAGCGCCAGATGGGCAGCGGGGTGCCCCAGTAGCGGTTGCGGGAGAGGGCCCAGTCGACGTTGTTGGTCAGCCAGTCGCCGAAGCGGCCGTGCTTGACCGAATCGGGGAACCAGTTGGTCTTCTCGTTCTCCTGGAGGAGGCGGTCCTTGATGCGCGTGGTGCGGATGTACCAGGACGGCTGCGCGTAGTAGAGGAGCGCGGTGTGGCAGCGCCAGCAGTGGGGGTAGCTGTGCTCGTACGCGATGTGCTTGAAGAGCAGGCCGCGGTCGTCCAGGTCCTTGGTGAGCGTTTCGTCCGCCTTCTTGAAGAAGACGCCGCCTACGAGCGGGACGTCCTCCTCGAAGGTGCCGTCCGGGCGGACCGGGTTCACCACGGGCAGGCCGTACGACCGGCAGACCTTGAGGTCGTCCTCACCGAAGGCGGGGGACTGGTGGACGAGACCGGTGCCGTCCTCGGTGGTCACGTAGTCGGCGTTGACGACGAAGTGCGCCTCCGCAGGGCTGTTCTCATTGGTTCCCTCGCTGGCGCTCGGGAACTCCACCAGCTCGAAGGGACGCTGGTACGTCCAGCGCTCCATCTCGGCGCCCGTGAACTTCTGGCTCGTGGTCTCCCAGCCCTCGCCGAGGGCCTTCTCCACCAGGGGCTCGGCGACGACCAGCTTCTCCTTGCCGTCCGTGGCCACTACGTAGGTGACGTCCGGGTGGGCGGCGACGGCCGTGTTGGACACCAGGGTCCAGGGGGTCGTCGTCCACACCAGGAGGGCGGCCTCGCCCGCGAGGGGGCCGCCGGTGAGCGGGAAGCGGACGTAGACGGACGGGTCGACGACCGTCTCGTACCCCTGCGCCAGCTCGTGGTCGGACAGGCCGGTGCCGCAGCGGGGGCACCAGGGGGCCACGCGGTGGTCCTGGACGAGGAGGTCCTTCTTGAAGATCTCCTTCAGGGACCACCAGACGGAGTCCACGTACTCCGGGTTCATGGTGCGGTAGGCGTCGTCCAGGTCGACCCAGTAGCCCATGCGGGTCGTCAGCTCGGCGAAGGCGTCGGTGTGGCGGGTCACGGACTCGCGGCACTTGGCGTTGAACTCGGCGATGCCGTACGCCTCGATGTCCTTCTTGCCGTTGAAGCCCAGCTCCTTCTCGACGGCCAGCTCGACGGGCAGGCCGTGGCAGTCCCAGCCGGCCTTGCGCGCCACGTGGTAGCCGCGCATGGTGCGGAAGCGCGGGAAGACGTCCTTGAAGACGCGGGCCTCGATGTGGTGGGCGCCCGGCATGCCGTTGGCGGTGGGCGGGCCCTCGTAGAACACCCACTCGGGGCGGCCCTCGGACTGCTCCAGGCTCTTGGCGAAGATCTTCTGCTCGCGCCAGAAGTCGAGCACGGCGTGCTCGAGGGCGGGCAGGTCGACCTGGGCGGGTACCTGGCGGTACTGCGGCGGCGTCATATCGCGCTTCCTCCGGCGGACGTGCTTTCCGTTCCGTCGGAGGGACGAGAGCCTTGTCGCGCTCCCGCGGTACCACCCTCCTTGGCCGTCGTGGCGCCGGTGGCGCTCTTGACGACCCCCTCATTGGGGTCGCGATGCCGGTTCTACTCGCTTTCGCCCCGCCTGCTCGGCTGTGGGCTGCGGCTTTCCTCCGGCGGCTCCGGGGTGATCTTCACGTCGCGCTCGCCCCCGGGCTCTCACCGTCCCCGGGTCGCTCATGGCTGCGTACGCCGCTACTCGTCCCCATCCACGCTTTTCGCTCCGGCCAGTGTACGGCGCCCGGGGAGGGGCGGCCCACCGGATTTCGGGGGCTCCGGGCGGCGGGGGGCGCGAGGGCCGTACTGACCCGAATGGCGAGACGCGCGCCCACGTGTCCCGGTGCGCCCCGGTCGGCGGATTACGGGGCGGGGAGCTGGGCACAACGCATGAAGGCTCGCCGCGCGGCACCCGTGGGGCGGGCGGATCGGGCGGCGTGCCCCGTTGCCGCGGGCCTGGAGTCGATTTATCGTCCCAGCACGATTCGCGTGCAAGATCACAATATGTGAAGGGGCCGCGGCCATGGTGGCGAAGAAGACCGCCGTACAGCAGTCGGCGTCCAGCAGATCCACAGCCGCGGGGGCCGGCGGGGCGGCCGGAGAAGGGGGCGGTAAGGCGTCCCGTGCCGTGAAGACCGTGCGGGCGGGCAAGGCGGTGGGCTCGGCCGCGGAGGCCCCGGCCCATAAGGCCGGGGCCAAGAAGAGTGCGGCTGAGGCGGGTGCCTCCGGGGCCGCGGCGAAGGAGGCCGCTGCTGGGAAGGCCCCGGTCAAGAAGGCGACGGCCAAGAAGACCGTGACCAAGAAGGCTGCCGCCAAGGAGGGGGCGGCCCACGAGGCCGGGGCCAAGAAGGGTGCGGTTAGGCCGGGGGCCTCTGCCGCCTCCGGGGCCGTGGCCAAGGAGGCTGCTGCCGGGAAGGCCCCGGCCAAGAAGGCTGCCGCCAAGAAGGCTGCCGCCAAGAAGGCAGTGGCCAAGACGGCAGCCGCCAAGAAGACGGTGGCCGCGAAGGCCCCCTCCGGAGAGACGCCTCCCGAACAGGTGCCACCGGGGAAGAAGGCGGCGAAGAAGGCCACGGCGAAGAAGACCACGGCCGAGGAGACCGCCGCCAAGCAGACCACGGCCAAGGAAACCGAGGCTAAGAAGACCGCGGCTAAGCAGACCGAGGCTAAGAAGACCACGGCCAAGGAAACCGAGGCCATGAAGACCACGGCCAAGGAAACCCAGGCCAAGAAGACCCAGGCCAAGAAGACCCAGGCCAAGAAGACCCAGGCCAAGAAGACCACGGCCAATCAGACAGCAACCAAGAAGACCCCCGCCCAGGAGCCCCCACCCCAGAAGGCCACGACCCAGAAGGCCACGACCAAGAAGGCAGCGGCTAAGAAGGCAGCGGCCAAGAAGACCGCCCCCGAGAAAGCCGTGGCCAAGAAGACCGCCGCCAAGCGGACGGAGGGCGCTCACGAGGAGGCACCCGCCGTCACGGCGGCGGTGCTCGCGTCCGGGGACGGGGACAGGGCCGGGGCCGAGGACGGGAGCGTCGCGGAAGGCGTTGCCTCCGGCAGGGAGGCACACGGGGGTCGTGGCGCGTCCAAGAAGGCGACGGGGGCCACGGCGAAGGACCGAGGGACCAGCACACGTTCGGCCAAGAAGAAGGCCGCGCCCGCGGCCGAGGATGCGGCTCAGGCCGCGGAGACGACGGGAGCCACGACGGTGGTTGCGAAGAAGACTCCGGGCACGGCGACGGCGACACAGCAGGCGGGAGCCGCGACGAAGGCGGGAGCGGCGGGGACGGTACCGAAGGCCCGGGCCGCCGCCGCGGCCCCCGGCGAGCTGGCGGTGCGGCCCGGAGAGGATCCGTGGACCCCGGCCGAGGTCGCCGAGGCGCAGACGGAGCTGATGTCGGAGACGATGCGCCTGCGCACCGAGATCGAGGCGTCCGAGGCGGCCCTCGCGGGCCTGATGCGGGACTCCGGGGACGGCGCGGGCGACGACCAGGCGGACACCGGCACCAAGAACATCACGCGCGAGCACGAGATGGCCCTGGCCGCGAACGCCCGGGAGATGCTGGAGCAGACCGAGCGTGCCCTGGAACGCCTCGACGCGGGCACGTACGGACTCTGCGAGAACTGCGGCAACGCGATCGGCAAGGCCCGCATGCAGGCCTTCCCGCGCGCGACCCTGTGCGTCGAGTGCAAGCAGAAGCAGGAACGGCGCTCCTGAGCGCGGCCTGGAAACCTGGCGCCGCGGAGGTGTGTCGTACCCTCGTCCCAGTCAGGTACCTAGGTTGAGGGATTCACGTGGCAGAGGCGGAGCGCATCATCGGTACGCCGGACACCCCTGAGGCGGAGCACGGCGCCGACGGCGCGCAGGACGCCGGGGGCGAGCGGAAGCCCCAGGGTAAGCGCAAGATCGCCGTGCTGTTCTGCGTGGCGCTGGTCGCGTACGCCCTGGACCTCGTCAGCAAGATGATCGTGGTCGCCGAGCTGGAGCACCACGAGCCGATCGACGTGGTCGGTGACCTGCTGCGCTTCAACGCGATCCGCAACGCGGGCGCGGCCTTCGGCATGGGCGAGGCCTACACCATCGTCTTCACGGTGATCGCCACGTCCGTGATCGTGGTGATCGCCCGCCTCGCGCGCAAGCTGTACAGCCTGCCGTGGGCGATCGCGCTCGGCCTGCTGCTCGGCGGCGCGCTCGGCAACCTCACCGACCGGATCTTCCGCTCGCCCGGCGTCTTCAAGGGCGCGGTCGTCGACTTCATCGCCCCCAAGGGCTTCGCGGTGTTCAACCTCGCGGACTCGGCGATCGTCTGCGGCGGCATCCTGATCGTGCTGCTCTCCTTCCGCGGGCTCGACCCGGACGGGACCGTGCACAAGGACTGACCCGCTCCGAAGGCCGCGCGCGGGGCCTTCGGTACGGGAGTGTCCCACCCCTCCTGCATACTCGTGGGGTGAGCACGATTCCCGAGATCCGTACCCTGCCCGTGCCCGACGGCCTGGAGGGCGAGCGCGTCGACGCCGCCATCTCGCGCATGTTCGGGTTCTCCCGTACGAAGGCCGCCGAGCTGGCGGCCGCCGGCAAGGTGCTGGTCGACGGCGCGGTCGCCGGCAAGTCCGAGCGCGTGCACGGCGGCGCCTGGCTGGAAGTGGAGATGCCGCAGGCGCCCGCGCCGGTGCAGATCGTCGCCGAGCCCGTCGAGGGCATGGAGATCGTGCACGACGACGAGGACATCGTCGTGATCGTCAAGCCCATCGGCGTCGCCGCGCACCCGAGCCCCGGCTGGACCGGCACCACCGTGATCGGCGGCCTCGCCGCCGCGGGGTACCGCATCTCGACGTCCGGCGCCGCCGAGCGCCAGGGCATCGTGCACCGCCTGGACGTGGGCACCTCGGGCCTGATGGTGGTCGCCAAGTCCGAGCGGGCGTACACGTCGCTGAAGCGCCAGTTCAAGGAGCGCACGGTCGACAAGCGGTACAACGCGCTCGTGCAGGGCCACCCCGACCCCATGAGCGGCACCATCGACGCCCCCATCGGCCGCCACCCGAACCACGACTACAAGTGGGCGGTCACCGCCGAGGGCAAGCCCTCGGTCACGCACTACGACCTGGTGGAGGCCTTCCGCTCCGCCTCGCTGCTCGACATCAAGCTGGAGACGGGCCGCACCCACCAGATCCGCGTCCACATGGCCGCCCACCGCCACCCGTGCGTCGGCGACATGACGTACGGCGCGGACCCCACGATGGCCAAGCGCCTGGGCCTGACCCGTCAGTGGCTGCACGCCGTGCGGCTCGGCTTCGAGCACCCCGGCGACGGCCAGTGGGTCGAGTACGAGAGCGGCTACCCCGACGACCTCCAGCAGGCCCTCGACCGGGTCCGGGCGGAGAGCGCGTGACCGCCGCCGTGACCTGCCGGGTCGCGGAGGGCCGGGAGGACCTGGACGCCTGCTTGGCCGTGCGCAGGGAGGTCTTCGTCATCGAGCAGGGCGTGCCCGAGGACCTGGAGTTCGACGCGCATGACGCGGGGGCCGTGCACGTCATCGCGGTGCGCCGCGACGACGGGACCCCGCTCGGCACGGCCCGGCTGCTCACCGGCGACGCCGCGGTCGTCAAGAACGGCGGGGACGCCACCGTGGGTGCCCTGGGCCGCCTCGCCGTGCTGCGCTCCGCGCGCGGGCTCGGCGTCGGGGGCGCGCTGGTCGCGGCCATCGAGGACGCCGCCCGTGCGCGCGGGCTCGCGGCCGTCGACCTGCACGCGCAGACGCGGGCGCTCGGGTTCTACGAATGCCTGGGGTACGAGGCGTACGGCCCGGAGTTCCCCGACGCGGGCATTCCGCACCGGGCCATGCGGAAGGCGCTGCGGCGGCCGGGCGGAGCCGCACGGGCGGGTGATTTGCCGCCTTTGCGGGCATCCGTGGCAAGGTTGAGTCCCTGATCGTGTAGGACTCAGCCCCCGGAGGGCACCCGTGGATCAACTGGCGCTGTTGCTCGCCCTGTTGTTGGGGGCGGTGGTGACCGTGCCGCTGGGGGACCGGCTCGGGCTGCCCGCGCCCGTCCTCATGACGCTCGGGGGCATCGTCCTCGCGCTGCTGCCCTTCGTGCCGAACGTCGACGTCCCGCCGGACTTCATCCTGCCGCTGGTGCTTCCGCCGCTGCTCTACGCCGCCGTGCAGCGCACGTCCTGGCGGCAGTTCGCGGCCAACATCCGCCCCATCCTGCTGCTCGCCGTCGCCCTCGTCTTCGTGACGACGGCCGCCGTCGCGGCCGTCGCGCACGCGATCGTGCCGGGCCTGCCGCTGGCCGCCGCGCTCGCCCTCGGGGCGCTCGTCGCCCCGCCCGACCCGGTCGCGGCCACCGCCGTGGCCGGATCGCTCGGCCTGCCGCGGCGCCTGGTGTCCATCCTGGAGGGCGAGGGCCTGTTCAACGACGTCACGGCGATCGTGCTCTACCACGTGGCGATCGGCGCCGTCGTCAGCGGCACCTTCTCCTGGCCGTCGGCGGCCGGTCAGCTGGTGCTCTCCGCAGTCGTCGCCGTGGCCGTGGGGCTCGCCCTCGGCTGGCTCAGCAACAAGCTGATGGGCCTGCTCGCCGACGCGACGCTCCAGACGGGCCTGACCCTGCTCGTGCCGTTCGTCGCGTACGTACTCGCCGAGG
This sequence comes from Streptomyces sp. NPDC045778, assembly GCF_056431945.1. NCBI lineage: Bacteria > Bacillati > Actinomycetota > Actinomycetes > Kitasatosporales > Streptomycetaceae > Streptomyces > Streptomyces sp. NPDC045778. The sequence continues at coordinate 174,734 of NZ_JBWKJZ010000015.1, read as the reverse complement.
AACTGCACGGCTCCGGCGTCCTCGCCGTCCTGACCACCGCGCTCTTCCTGGCCGAGAACGCCGTCGACGCCGACGACGTGCTCGGCCGCATCACCGGCCAGTCCTTCTGGCAGATCGTCGACACGCTGGTCACCGGCGTCGCCTTCGGCCTCATCGGCCTCGAACTGCACAACGTCTTCGGCACCTCCGAGGGGCGCGAGTGGCAGATGCTCGGCTGGGGCGCCGTGGTCGTGGCCGTCGTCGTCGGCGTACGGCTGCTCTGGCTGCTGCCCGCGACGTGGCTCGCCAAGCGGCTGCACAAGCGGCGCGACTACGACGAGGAGATCCCGATGTCGTGGCGCGAGACCGTCGTCATGTGGTGGTCCGGGATGCGCGGCGTGGCCTCGGTCGCGCTCGCCCTCGCCATCCCGCTCAAGACGGACGACGGGGCGCCCTTCCCGGGCCGCGACGAGGTCGTCTTCATCGCCTTCTGCGTGATCATGGCGACGCTCGTCGCGCAGGGCCTGACGCTGCCCTGGCTGGTGAAGCGGCTCGACGTCCGCGCCGACACCGACGCCGAGCGGGCCCTGGAGCGCGGCCTCGCGCTGCGCGCGGCCAAGGCGGCCAAGGCCCGCCTGCGGGAGATCGAGGAGGTCGAGGAGCTGCCCGACGAGCTGTCCGAGCGGCTCCTGCGCGGCGCCTTCGACATCGGGGCCCGGATCAGCCCGGACATCGTCGACGACGAGCGGCGCGAGCGGTACGCCACCCGCGTCGACCGCATCAAGGCGGTCCAGCGCATCCAGCGCGAGATGATGTCCGCCGCCCGGCACGCCGTCCTCGCCGCGCGCAGCGAGCCCGGCCACGACCCGGAGATCGTGGACCGGGTGCTGCGCCAGCTGGACGTGCGCAGCCTGCGCTGACGGGCCGCGCGCTCAGCCCCGGCCGGTGCGCGGCGGGTGCGGCCGCGCCGGGTGCCGCCGGACGCCGTCGGGCGGCAGCTCCGCCCAGGCGGTGTTGACCCGCGGCAGCGCGTACGGATGGTGCTCGGTCAGCCAGGCGACGAGCTGCTCGCGGACCGTGACCCGGACCGTCCAGATGTCGTCGGCGTCCTTGGCGGTGGCGAGCGCGCGCACCTGGATCGTGCTGACCGTGGTGTCGGTGACCGCGAGGCCCCAGTCCCGGCCGTCCCAGGCGGCGCAGTCGCGCAGCACGTCGTGCAGCTTCTCGCGCATGGCCGCGACCGGGGCGGTGTGGTCGAGGTGGAAGAAGACCGTGCCGGTCATCTGGGAGCCGCCGCGCGACCAGTTCTCGAACGGCTTCGACGTGAAGTACGAGACGGGCATGGTGATCCGCCGCTCGTCCCAGGTGCGCACGGCGAGGAACGTCAGCGTGATCTCCTCGACGGTGCCCCACTCGCCGTCCACGACGACGGTGTCGCCGATCCGCACCATGTCGCCGAACGCGATCTGCAGTCCGGCGAAGAGGTTCCCGAGCGTGGACTGCGCGGCGACACCCGCCACGATGCCCAGGATGCCGGCGGACGCGAGCAGCGAGGTCCCGGCCGCCTGCATAGCGGGGAACGTGAGCAGCATCGCGGCCACCGCCACCACGCCGATGAGGGCCGTGACGACGCGCTGGATCAGCGTCACCTGCGTACGGACGCGGCGCACCCGGGCCGGGTCGCGGTGGGCGGCGGCGTAGCGCCCGTACGACGCCTCCACTATCGCCGTGGAGATCCGCACCGCGAGCCAGGCCACCGAGCCGATCAGGACCAGCGAGAGCGCTCTGCCGATGCCCGCCGAGTGGTCCTCGGCGACCTTCGCGTGCACGTACGAGGCGCGCAGCAGAGCCGCGCACAGGACGACTTGCAGGGGCAGGCGGCAGCGGCGGAGCAGTCCCCACAACGGGCGCTGCGGCTGCCGGGCGACGGCACGGCACAGCGCCGTGTCCACCAGCCAGCCGACGGCCAGGGTGAGCACGAGCACGGCGCCGACCACGATCAACGGGCGCAGGACGTTCTCCATGTCTCCGAGGGTAGGTGGAGCGGGTGGGACGTTCGAGGGTAGGTGGAGCGGGTGGGACGTTCGAGGGTAGGTGGGGCGGGTGGGATCGGATGGCACGATGGCTCCATGAACATCGTGCTTTTCCATTCGACGTGCGGGCTGCGGCCCGCGGTGCGCGCGGCGGCCGACCGGCTGCGCGAGGCGGGCCACCAGGTGTGGACCCCCGACCTCTTCGAGGGGCGCGTCTTCGCCACCGTCGAGGAGGGCATGGCCCACCAGGAAGAAGTAGGCAGGGACGAGCTGCTCAAACGTGCGATTCTGGCCGCGGCGCCGTACTCGGACCGCGGCCTTGTCTACGCGGGCTTCTCCTTCGGCGCCTCGGTCGCGCAGACGCTCGCGCTCGGCGACGCCAAGGCGCGCGGCCTGCTGCTCCTGCACGGCACGAGTGACATCGCCGACAACGCGGCGGTGGACGGTCTGCCGGTGCAGCTGCACGTCGCCGAGCCCGACCCGTTCGAGACGGACGACTGGCTGAGCGCCTGGTACCTGCGGATGGGCCGCGCCGGCGCCGACGTGGAGGTCTACCGCTACGCGGGAGCGGGCCACCTGTACACCGACCCGGACCTGGACGACTACGACGCCGACGCGGCCGAGGCCACCTGGCGCACGGCCCTCGGCTTCCTGGAGACCCTCTGACGGTCGCGGAAGGGCACGGTGTCGCGGCGCTCGCCACACCGTGCCCCGCGAGCGGTCAGCGCAGCGGCTCGCGCACCCGCTCCACCTTCTGCGTCCCGCTGAGCGTGCGGTACGAGCGGGCCCGGGACGACGTGGCCTTGGGGTCCTTGCGGTCGGAGACCACGTAGTAGTCCATCTGCGAGCGCTCGGCGGTCACGTCGAGGACGCCGTAGCCGTGCGAGTCCATGTCCAGCCACTTCACGTGGCGGTTGGCGGCCTTGACGGCGGCGACGCCGACGAGCGACAGCGTGTGCGGCGCCACCTTCAGGTAGTCGTCGACGTTGTCGGAGGTCACGGACGTGACGACGAACTCCGTCGCGGCCGAAGGCGACGACGGGTACGTGGCGGCCGTGACGGGCACGTCGTTCGCCCAGGCCATGTGGATGTCGCCGGTCAGGAACACCGTGTTCTTGACGCCCTTGTCCCGCAGGTGCCCGAGCAGCTCCTTGCGGTCGTGCGTGTAGCCGTCCCATTGGTCGGTGTTGACGGCCAGACCTTCCTTGGGCAGCCCGAGCAGCTCGGCCAGCGGCGCGAGCAGATACGCCGGGAGCGAACCGAAGGCCACCGGCGAGATCATCACCGAGGTGCCGACCAGCTTCCACGCGGCGTCGGACGAGGCGAGGCCCGCCTTCAGCCAGTCGAGCTGGGCGCGCCCGGTGAGGGTGCGCTCCGGCGAGTCCACGGCGCCGCTGCCGGGCTTGGCCTGCTGCGAGCGGAACGAGCGCAGGTCGAGCAGGTGCAGATCGGCCAGCTTGCCGAAGCGGATGCGGCGGTAGACGGTGCCCTCGGTGGAGGGGCGGACCGGCATCCACTCGAAGTAGGCCTGCTTCGCGGCGGCCACGCGGGCGGACCAGGGGCCCTCGGTCTCGGGCTGGTGGTTCTCCGCCCCGCCGGACCAGGTGTCGTTGGCGACCTCGTGGTCGTCCCAGATCGCGATGACCGGGTGCGTGGCGTGCATCGCCAGGGCGTCCGGGTCGGTCTTGTGGACGCCGTGCCGCTCGCGGTAGTCGGCGAGCGTGACGATCTCGTGCCGGGGCCGGTGCTCGCGCACGAGGCCGCGGGTGGAGGCGTAGCCGCCCGACGCGTACTCGTACAGGTAGTCGCCCAGGTGCAGGACCGCGTCCAGCTCGGTACGGGCCGCGAGGTGACGGTACGACGAGAAGTAGCCCGCCTCCCAGTTGGCGCAGGAGACCACACCGAAGCGGACGCCGGGCACGGCGGCGTCGTGCGCGGGGGCCGTGCGGGTCCGCCCGACGGGGGAGCGCACCGCGGAAGTGCCCTCTACGGAGAAGCGGTAGTAATAGGTGGTCGCCTGGCGCAAGCCCCTTACATCCGCCTTGACGGTGTGGTCGCTCGCCGCCGTCGCGGTGGTGGTCCCCCGGCCCACGACCCGGGTGAAGCCCTTGTCCTCGGCCACCTCCCAACCCACCTGCACGTCGGGGCCCTTGCCGGAGCCGGGCACCGCGTCGGGGACCGGCGTGACGCGCGTCCACAGCAGGACGCCGTCGGGCAGCGGGTCCCCGGAGGCGACGCCGTGCAGGAAGGCGGGCCCTTCGGTGGCGTGGGCGGGCGCGGTGGCCGCGAGCGGAGCGGCGAGGACGGCGGTGGCGGCCGCGGCCTTGACGACGGTCCGGCGGCGCGGCGCGAGCGCGGCGGCCGGAGGTCTCTCGGAGTCCTCGGCGGCCGCGGGCACGTTGTTGTCTATTCGACTGGTCACGAGGAGGCACCCTACGGACCGGTAACGCCGAAAGAGCGGGCGCCCTCGAAAAGTTCGCCCGCTCTTTCACAAGTCGCCTACTGCGCTTGCGTGATAGCTCCTGATCAGGCCTTCAGGGCCTTGTCCACGGCCTTGTTGAACTCCTCGGGCGTCATCGGGGCGTTGCGGCCGTCGGCGCCCTTGAGCTGCTTGCCGTCCACGACCAAGGCCGGGGTGCCGTCGACGTCGTCCTCGTTGTCGTCGAACGCGTCGGACATCGCCAGGGCCCAGCGGTCGTACGTGCCGTTGTCGACCGCCTTCTTGAAGGCCGCGCTCTTCTTCAGCTCGGGCACCTCGTTGGCGACCTTCAGCAGGTACGCGTCGTCCTTGAACTTGTCGTCGGACTCGGCGGGGTGGTTGTCGGCGGAGTACAGCGCCTTCTTGTAGGCGAGGAAGGCGTCGGGGGAGACGTTCAGGGCGGCGCCGAGCGCGCTCATCGCGTTGCGCGAGCCCTCGCCCTGGAAGGTCCTGTCGAGGAAGGTGGCGCCGACGAACTGGACCTTGTACTTGCCGTCCTTGAGGTCCTTCTCGACGGTCGGGCCGACGGCCTGCTCGAAGCCGGCGCAGACCGGGCAGCGCGGGTCCTCGTAGACCTTCAGGGTCTTCTTGGCGCTCGCCTTGCCGAGAATGACCGTCGTGCCGTCCTTGCCCGAGGTGTTGGCGGGCTTGACCAGCTTCTGGTCCTTGGCCTCGTCCCAGTAGCCGGGCTTGTTGCCCTGGACGACGGCGTAGCTGATGCCGCCGGCGATGGCGAGAACGCCGACGATGGACGCGCCGACGATGACCGACCGCTTGCGCTTCTCGCGCTTGCGCTCGGCCTCCTGCTGGGCGCGGATCCGCTCGCGGGCGGCCTGCTTGGCGGCTTGGCTGTTGCGCTTGCTCATGGTGGTACTCCGTGGGTGTCGGAAAACGTGTGGACGTGCGTACTCAGGCGACAGCGGCCGAGTACGGCGGTCCACGCCGTCCCACGCAGTGCACGAAGAGCCGGGTGCGCGCCGCGCGGGCCCGGAGCACGGGCCGCGGCGCGCGCCGCTCCGGAGCGGCCTGGGCGCTCACCACGGCGAGGGCGAGAAGCAGCGGCCGGAAGGTGGCCGCGGCCACGGCGCGCAGGAGCTGGGCGAGGGCGCGCTCGCCCCGGTGCAGCCAGGCGGCGGCGGCGAGCCCGACGCCGACGTGCGCGGCGAGCAGCAGCCAGGCCGCGGCCGGGTCGGCGTCGGCGAGCAGCGCGGCGGCGCCCCGCACCTGCTCGCCGCCCGTCATCCGGGCCAGCGGGGTGCCCACGTCGCCGCCGCACAGCATGTCGACGCCGAAGGAGCGCAGCGGGCCCGCGACCGGGCCGCCCGCCTGGCCGTAACAGACGTGCTGGCCGGTGGTGAAGACCGTGTCGGCGGCCAGCTCCAGCGGGACGAGCAGCGCGGCGATCTTGCCGAAGCCGCGCTCGCGCCCGGCCAGGGCGTACGCGATGACGTAGACGACGGCCGTGATCGCCAGACATGTGGTCAGCGGCAGCGGGGCCCGGGACAGCAACACGTGGGACGCGGCGGAGAGCAGCACGACGACCGTCGTGAACAGCGCCGCGCGCACGACTCTCAGCTGGGTCCCGAATATGTCCATCGCGGAAGCGAGTGTCCCATGGGCCGCCGTAAGGGACCCCTAAAGGGTCCCTGTGAATCGGGCCCGGCGGCCCCGCGGGGCGGCGGGGCGCCTACAGCCCCGGTATCCGGCCGTTGCGGAACAGGTCGACGAAGATCTGGTGGTCGGCACGCGCGCGGGCGCCGTAGCCGTGGGCGAAGTCCACGAGGAGGTCCGCGAAGCCCTCCTCGTCGGCAGCGATCGCGGCGTCGATCGCCCGCTCCGTGGAGAACGGCACCAGGTCCGAGTGGCCGCTCTCGTCGTCCGCCGCCGCGTGCATCGTGGCGGTGGCCCGGCCCAGGTCGGCGACCACCGCGGCGATCTCCTCCGGGTCGTCGATGTCCGACCAGTCCAGGTCGACCGCGTACGGCGACACCTCGGCGACGAGCTGGCCCGCGCCGTCAAGCTCGGTCCAGCCGAGCCAGGGGTCGGCGTGCGCCTGGAGGGCGCGCTGCGAGATGACCGTGCGGTGGCCCTCGTGCTGGAAGTACTCGCGGATCGAGGCGTCCGTCACGTGCCGCGAGACGGCCGGGGTCTGGGCCTGCTTGAGGTAGATCACGACGTCGTTCTCCAACGCGTCGCTGTTGCCCTCCAGGAGGATGTTGTACGAGGGGAGGCCCGCGGAGCCGATGCCGATGCCGCGGCGGCCCACGACGTCCTTCACGCGGTAGGAGTCCGGGCGGGTCAGGGAGGACTCCGGGAGGGTCTCCAGATAGCCGTCGAAGGCCGCGAGGACCTTGTAGCGCGTGGCGGCGTCCAGCTCGATGGAGCCGCCGCCCGGCGCGAAGCGGCGCTCGAAGTCACGGATCTCCGTCATCGAGTCGAGCAGCTCGAAGCGGGTCAGGGAGCGGGCGGCGCGCAGCGCGCCGAGCAGCGGGCCCTCGGCGGTGTCGAGCGTGAACGGCGGCACCTCCTCGCTCTTGGCGCCCGTGGCCAGGTCGTGGATCCGCCCGCGGTAGGCCACGGCGTACGTCCGCACCAGGCCGGTGATCTGCTCGTCGCTGAGCGCCTTCGTGTACCCGATCAGGGCGAGCGAGGCGGCGAAGCGCTGGAGGTCCCAGGTGAAGGGGCCCACATAGGCCTCGTCGAAGTCGTTCACATTGAAGATCAGGCGGCCCTGGGAGTCCATGTACGTGCCGAAGTTCTCCGCGTGCAGGTCGCCGTGGATCCACACCCGGCCCGTACGGTCGTCCAGGTACGGGCCGCTGTTCACGGCGCCCGCGTGCGCGCGCTCCTGGTCGTGGTAGAAGAGGCAGGCCGTGCCCCGGTAGAACGCGAAGGCGGAGGCCGCCATCTTCCGGAACTTCACCCGGAACGCCGCGGGGTCGGCGGCGAGCAGCTCGCCGAAAGCGGTGCCGAAGACGGCGAGGATCTCCTCGCCGCGCTGCTCAGCGGTGGGCTGCGGGCTCGACATCGCGGGGTGCCTCCTGGTGCATGACATGCGGGACGGGCGTTCCTCGCCCCTGCCCTCTTCCAACGCCCGACCGTACTCCTGAGTGCCCGCCCGTCACCCGACCGCCACCCCACAACGAGACGCTGCGCGCCGCAGTATCAGACCTTGCTGTCAGTGAGCCGGACTAGACTTCCCCGCTGTCCCCCCAGACTGCCCGCAGCCTGTCGCCCAGTGTTTCCGTTGGAGGCCCAAGCCGTGTCGAAGCCGCCCTTCACGCACCTGCACGTGCACACCCAGTACTCGCTCCTGGACGGTGCGGCGCGGCTGAAGGACATGTTCCAGGCGTGCAACGACATGGGCATGACCCATATCGCCATGTCGGACCACGGCAACCTCCACGGGGCGTACGACTTCTTCCACAGCGCCCAGAAGGCCGGGGTCACCCCGATCATCGGCATCGAGGCGTACGTGGCGCCGGAGTCCCGGCGCAACAAGCGCAAGATCCAGTGGGGCCAGCCCCACCAGAAGCGGGACGACGTCTCCGGTTCGGGTGGCTACACGCACAAAACGATCTGGGCGGCGAACAGCACGGGCCTGCACAACCTCTTCCGGCTGTCCTCGGACGCGTACGCCGAGGGCTGGCTCCAGAAGTGGCCCCGCATGGACAAGGAGACGATCTCCCAGTGGTCGGAGGGGCTCATCGCCTCCACCGGCTGCCCGTCCGGCGAACTCCAGACCCGGCTGCGCCTCGGCCAGTTCGACGAGGCCCTGAAGGCCGCCTCGGAGTACCAGGACATCTTCGGCAAGGAGCGGTACTTCCTGGAGTTGATGGACCACGGCATCGAGATCGAGCGCCGGGTCCGCGACGGCCTCCTGGAGATCGGCAAGAAGCTCGGCATCCCCCCGCTGGTCACCAACGACTCGCACTACACGTACGCGCACGAGGCGACCGCCCACGACGCCCTGCTGTGCATCCAGACCGGCAAGAACCTCTCGGACCCGGACCGCTTCCGCTTCGACGGCACCGGCTACTACCTGAAGTCCACGGACGAGATGTACGCCGTCGACTCCTCGGACGCCTGGCAGGAGGGCTGCCGCAACACCCTCCTGGTGGCCGAGCAGATCGACACCACCGGCATGTTCGAGAAGCGCGACCTCATGCCGAAGTTCGACATCCCCGAGGGCTTCACCGAGGTCACCTGGTTCCAGGAGGAGGTCCGCCGCGGCATGGAGCGCCGCTACCCGGGCGGGGTGCCCGAGGACCGCCAGAGGCAGGCGGAGTACGAGATGGACACCATCATCTCGATGGGCTTCCCGGGGTACTTCCTCGTGGTCGCCGACTTCATCATGTGGGCCAAGAAGCAGGGCATCGCGGTGGGCCCGGGCCGAGGCTCCGCGGCCGGCTCGATCGTGGCGTACGCGATGGGCATCACCGACCTCGACCCGATCACGCACGGACTGATCTTCGAGCGGTTCCTCAACCCCGAGCGCATCTCGATGCCCGATGTCGACATCGACTTCGACGAGCGCCGGCGCGTCGAGGTGATCCGGTACGTGACCGAGAAGTACGGCGCCGACAAGGTCGCCATGATCGGCACGTACGGCAAGATCAAGGCGAAGAACGCCATCAAGGACTCCGCCCGCGTCCTCGGCTACCCGTACGCGATGGGCGACCGCATCACCAAGGCCATGCCCGCCGACGTCCTCGGCAAGGGCATCGACCTCGACGGCATCACCAACCCCAGCCACCCGCGCTACAGCGAGGCGGGCGAGGTCCGGGGGATGTACGAGAACGAGCCGGACGTGAAGAAGGTCATCGACACCGCCAAGGGCGTCGAGGGCCTGGTCCGGCAGATGGGCGTGCACGCCGCCGGCGTGATCATGTCCAGCGAGCCCATCATCGACCACGCCCCGATCTGGGTGCGGCACACCGACGGCGTCACCATCACGCAGTGGGACTACCCCCAGTGCGAGTCGCTCGGCCTGCTCAAGATGGACTTCCTGGGCCTGCGCAACCTCACCATCATGGACGACGCCGTCAAGATGGTGAAGGCCAACAAGGGCATCGACCTGGAGATGCTCGACCTCCCGCTCGACGACCCCAAGACCTTCGAACTGCTCTGCCGCGGTGACACGCTCGGCGTGTTCCAGTTCGACGGCGGCCCGATGCGCTCGCTGCTGCGCCAGATGCAGCCCGACAACTTCGAGGACATTTCCGCCGTCTCGGCCCTGTACCGCCCGGGCCCGATGGGCATGAACTCGCACACCAACTACGCGGAGCGGAAGAACGGCCGCCAGGAGATCACCCCGATCCACCCGGAGCTGGAAGAGCCCCTGAAGGAGACCCTGGGTCTCACCTACGGCCTGATCGTGTACCAGGAGCAGGTGCAGAAGGCCGCCCAGATCATCGCCGGGTACTCGCTCGGTGAGGCCGACATCCTCCGCCGCGTGATGGGCAAGAAGAAGCCCGAGGAGCTGGAGAAGAACTTCGTCCTCTTCCAGAAGGGCGCCCGCGCCAACGGCTACTCGGACGCGGCGATCCAGGCTCTGTGGGACGTCCTGGTCCCGTTCGCCGGATACGCGTTCAACAAGGCGCACTCCTCCGCGTACGGCCTGGTCACGTACTGGACCGCGTATCTGAAGGCGAACTACCCGGCCGAGTACATGGCGGCGCTGCTCACCTCGGTGAAGGACGACAAGGACAAGTCGGCCGTCTACCTGAACGAATGCCGCCGCATGCGGATCAAGGTCCTCCCGCCGAACGTGAACGAGTCGGTGCACAACTTCGCCGCCCAGGGCGACGACGTGATCCTCTTCGGTCTCGAAGCGGTCCGCAACGTGGGCACGAACGTGGTGGACGCGATCATCCGCTCCCGCAAGGCCAAGGGGAAGTACGCCTCCTTCCCCGACTACCTGGACAAGGTCGAGGCCGCCGCGTGCAACAAGCGCACCACGGAGTCGCTGATCAAGGCCGGCGCCTTCGACACCATGGGGCACACCCGCAAGGGCCTGACCGCGCAGTACGAGCCGATGATCGACAACGTGGTCGCGGTCAAGCGCAAGGAGGCCGAGGGCCAGTTCGACCTCTTCGGAGGCATGGGCGAGGACGAGTCGAGCGAGCCGGGCTTCGGCCTGGACGTGGAGTTCTCCGAGGACGAGTGGGACAAGACCTATCTGCTCGCCCAGGAGCGGGAGATGCTCGGTCTGTACGTGTCCGACCACCCCCTCTTCGGCCTGGAGCACGTGCTCTCGGACAAGGCCGACGCGGGCATCGGGCAGCTCACCGGCGGGGACTTCTCCGACGGCGCGGTCGTCACCATCGGCGGCATCATCTCCGGCCTCCAGCGCAAGATGACCAAGCAGGGCAACGCCTGGGCCATCGCCACCGTCGAGGACCTCGCGGGCTCGATCGAGTGCATGTTCTTCCCGGCGACGTACCAGCTGGTGTCGACCCAGCTCGTCGAGGACGCCGTGGTCTTCGTCAAGGGCCGCCTGGACAAGCGCGAGGACGTGCCCCGGCTCGTCGCGATGGAGCTCCAGGTCCCCGACCTGTCGAACGCGGGAACCAACGCCCCGGTCCTCATCACCATCCCGACGGTCAAGGTGAGCCCGCCGATGGTCACCCGTCTCGGCGAGATCCTCAGCCACCACAAGGGCAACAGCGAGGTGCGGATCAAGCTCCAGGGGGCGCAGAAGACCACCGTGCTACGGCTCGACCGGCACCGGGTGAAGCCGGACCCGGCCCTTTTCGGTGACCTGAAGGTGCTGCTCGGCCCGTCCTGCCTGACGGGCTGACCGCCCCGCCCCCGGGGCACACGGCACGGCAGAGGGGCGCACCCGTATCGGGTGCGCCCCTCAGGTGTGCCTGAGCCCGCGTCAGTTGTGGCCGAAGCGGCGCTGGTGCTTGCGGGCGACGTCCGCAGGGCTGCCCTGGGCCTGCGCCTGGGGCTGGGCCTGTGCCTCCATGGCCGACTTCTGGGCTTCCTCGCGGCCGCGCTCGGCGGCCTGGCCGCCCTTCTGCTGCTGGTTACGGTCGCGGTTCTTGTTCTTGGCCATATTGATCTTCCTCCTGAGAAGGATCGGGGGGCCAGGACGCGACCAGACTCACATATGCGTGACAATCACGCATTTCGGGCACTCACCGTGCGTAATAGGGGCTGCCGGAGGGTACGGAGCGGATACGCCACGCCGAAGATCGAGTTTCGAGCCGTTAACCTCCGCGAGGTCGGGCAGACTCGAAGCGAACCCGAAGTGACCCCCAGGACCGCAGGTCCACGGCCGTGCACCTGTGAGACCGTTCGGGGCACGCGTGGGGAGCTTTCGGGCAAGGCCGGGCAAGCCGGGCAACCTGGAAAGAGGGTGGATCGCGTGGACCGCTGCGTAGTCCTGGTGGACGCCGGGTATCTGCTGGGAGCCGCCGCGAGCCTCCTCGCGGGAGAGCCGTCCCGGTCCAGGATCACCGTCGATCACGCCGCGCTCATCCAGGGCCTGCGCGAGCGCGCCGAGTCCGACACCGAGCGGCCCCTGTTGCGCATCTACTGGTTCGACGGCGCGCCCGACCGGGTGCCGCAGCCGGAGCACCGCAGGCTGCGCGTGATGCCGCGCGTGACCGTCCGCCTGGGCGCCCTGACCCGCAGTGACGGGCGCTGGGCGCAGAAGGGCGTGGACGCCGCGATGCACGCCGAGCTGACGGAGCTGGCCCGCAACCGCGCCTGCTCCGACGTCGTGCTCGTCACCGGCGACGGCGATCTGCTGCCCGGCATGATGGCCGCCAAGGAGCACGGCGTCGCCGTCCACCTGTGGGCCGTCCAGGCCGCCGACGGCGACTACAACCAGTCCGAGGACCTCGTCGCCGAGGCCGACGAGCGGCGCGTCCTCGACCGCGCCTGGATCACCAAGGCCGTCCGCGCCAAGGAGCTGGGCGGCGTCTGCGCCCCGCCGCCCGTGCCACGGCCCGAGATCGCCGCGATCCTCTCCGCGCCGCTGCCCGAGTCCGCCCTCTCCGCGGCCGCGGCCGAGCCCGCCGAGCAGCCCGCCGCCCAGCACGCGGCCGCCTCCCCGCGGGCCCAGGAGAACGGCGACCGGGCCGCCAAGGGCGTCCCCACCCCCAAGGACCTCGCCGCCCTGCGCGGCCCGGGCCCGGTCCAGGCCGGCAAGGAGCACACCAGCGCGACCCTGCGCTGGTCCTCGGACAAGGGCTGGATCGACCGCCCCGGCACCCCCGCCGAGTCCGCCGAGGCCGCGGCGCTGCCCACGCTCGCCCAGCTCACCACGGCCGAGCAGCGCTGGGCCGACCGCGAGGAGGACATCACCACCGTCGGCGGGGATCCGTACGAGGTGGGGCAGGTCTTCGCGCGCCGCTGGATGGCGCGCCTGCCCGAGCAGCACAGCCTCCAGAAGCTGTCCACGATGTACCCGCGCATCCCGCACCGCGTCGACGGCGAACTGCTGCGGTACGCCGCCCGCTTCGGCCTGCTCGCCCACAAGGACGATCAGATCGACGAGCACGACCGCTATGCGATCCGTGCCGGATTCTGGCGGGAAATCGACGTTCGTACCGCCGCCGAGCACGCGCCCGCCGCGGAGTGAGGGGTTTCGCGCGGGCCCGTACGAGGGCTGGATAAGACCCCTCTGGGGGCTCGGGGCGCGCCCGGACGGACGCGTGAGGCCCGCCCCGCGCGCCCCGCCGCCCCACCGACCCCGTACCCTCGTCCTTCGTGAGTACGCGCGCGGCACAGGCAGTCCGAGGGGGGCTCCGGCAGGGGCACGGCAGCGATGCCGTCTGCGTGGTGCGCGATCTGGTCAAGGTCTACCCCGCCGCCCGCGGCAGGCGCGGCAGGCCCGCCACGCCCGAGGTGCGCGCCAGCGACGGCGTCGGCATCCGCGTGGGCCGCGGCGAGATCTTCGGGCTCCTCGGGCCCAACGGCGCGGGCAAGTCCACCCTCGTACGGCAGCTGACCGGCCTCATGCGCCCCGACAGCGGCAGCGTCGAGGTCCTCGGCCACGACATCGTGCGGCACCCGGAGCGGGCCGCGCGGCTGCTCGCCTACCTCGGCCAGGAGACGACCGCGCTCGACGAGCTGACCGTGTCCCTGGCCGTCGAGACGACCGCGCGGCTGCGCGGCCTCGACACGGCCCGCGCGCGGGCCCAGCGCGACGACGTCCTCGACGAGCTGGGGCTCACCCCGCTGGCCTCCCGGCCCCTGAAGAAGCTCTCGGGCGGCCAGCGTCGGCTCGCCTGCTTCGCCACCGCCCTCGTCGGGGAGCGCGGGCTGCTCGTGCTCGACGAGCCGACGACCGGCATGGACCCGGTCGCGCGGCGCGCGGTGTGGAGCGCGGTCGACCGGCGCCGCGCCGAGCGCGGCACGACCGTCCTGCTCGTCACGCACAACGTCATCGAGGCCGAGACCGTGCTCGACCGCGTCGCCGTGCTCGACCACGGCAAGGTCATCGCCTGCGACACGCCCACCGGCCTGAAGGAGAAGGTCGCGGGCGAGGTGCGGGTGGAGCTTGTATGGCGGGAGCGGGCGCCCGTCGACGTCCCGGAGGTCGCCGCGCTGCGGTCGTCCGCCGTGGAGTCCGGGCGCCGCTGGACGCTGCGGCTCGCGCCGGAGGAGGCCAGGGCGGCCGTCGCGGCGGTCACGGGCGGCGGCGCCTTCGCCGCGCTCGACGACTTCACGCTGGCCACGCCCAGCCTTGAGGACGTGTATCTGGCCCTCGGCGGGCGCGGCGGGGACGGGCTGGTGAAGGCGTGAGGGACCGAGCCGTGAAGCGTTGGGACGTCAGGAAGGTTGTCCGTTGAGTGCCGTGCCCCTGGAGGCCGTGATCCGGGCCGAGGACGACCGCGCGGCCGCCGAGGACGCGGCGGCGCCGCTCGGCCCGCCGGCCCGGATGCTTCCCGCCCTGGCCGCGGTCTACCGCGCGCAGCTGTCGCGGGCCCGCGTCGCGCGCATCCCGCTGCTCTTCGTCGCCACCTTCCAGTCGGTCGGCATCATGATCCTCATGCGCGGGGTCGTGGACGGCGGCAGCGAGGCCCACGCGGTCGTGGCCGGCTCGTCCGTCCTCGTCGTGGCCTTCGTGGCGCTGAACCTGCTCGCCCAGTACTTCGGCCAGCTGCGCGGCGACGGCGGGCTCGACCACTACGCCACGCTGCCCGTGCCGCCCGCCGCCGTGGTGCTCGGCGCGGCCGCCGCGTACGCCTCCTTCACCGTGCCCGGGACCGTCGTCACGGCGGTCGTCGGCTGCGGGCTCTTCGGCCTGCCGCTGACGCACCTGTGGGTGCTCGCCGCGGTGATCCCGCTCGCCGGTGCCGCCCTCGCCGGGCTCGGCGCCGCCCTCGGGCTGCTCGCGCCCCGGCCGGAACTGGCCACGCTGCTCGGCCAGATGGGCATGTCGGCGGCGCTCCTGCTCGGCGTCCTGCCGGCCGAGCGGATGCCGGGGCTCCTCCAGTACGCGCGCGACCTGCTGCCCTCCACGTACGGGGTCGAGGCGCTCGCCCGAACCTTCCGCGGGGACCCCGACTGGGGCGTCGTGCTGCTCGACCTCGGGGTGTGCGCGGTGGTCGGCGTGGTCTCGCTCACCGTCGCCACGTGGGCCTACCGGCGCGCGGCCGTGCGCTGACCCTTCCCGCGCCCCTCCCGCGTACGTCCGGTGGCGCGGTTCTCAGGTGGAGCTGGCACCATGTGTGCGTGACCGCACCGCTGACGCCCTCCCAACCGCCGCAGCCCGAGCCCGAGCACAACCCCTGGCAGGCGCCGCAGGCCTCCGCGCACCTGCCGGGGTCCGAGGCCGACACCTGGCACGAGGAGGGCGAGCCCGGCATGAAGCGTGAGATCGGGCAGGCCGCGGTGATCGCGGCCGCGGTGGCGGTCAGCGGGGTGCTGCTCGGGTTGCTGTGGCTGTGGCTGGCGCCCCGGGTGCCGCTGATCGCCGACAAGCAGGCGGTCTACCTCAAGGACACCGAGGGCGAGCAGGCCATCGGGGTCGACGGAACGTTCACCCTGCTCGGGCTCGCCTTCGGCTTCGTGAGCGCGCTCGTCGTCTTCCTCCTGCGGCGCCGTGGCGGCATCCCGCTGGTCGTCGGGCTCGCCGCGGGGGCGCTGCTCGGGGCGGTGCTCGCCTGGAAGGTGGGCGTGTGGTTCGGGCCCGACACGGACGTGGTGGCGCACGCCAAGTCCGTGGGGCGCGGGGTCGTGTTCGACGCGCCGATGGAGCTGAACGCGAAGGGAGTGCTGCTCGCGTGGCCCGTCGCCGCGATGATCGTGCACCTCGTGCTCACGGCGCTCTTCGGGCCCCGGGATCCGGAGCCGTTCTCCTCCTACGGGGCCCAGCAGGAGCAGGCCTGACCTCTCGCGAGGCGCCCCAGGCCCGCCCCTCCCCGAACCGGTGGCTGCCGCCCCCGGGCCCCCGCTCTCATCGGCGCTCCGCGCCTCGTCCTCAAACGCCGGACGGGCTGGATGGTGCCGGTGCGCGCCGGATTCCTGCCGCGGGCCGCTCTCGGGGCGTGCCGCGAGGCCTAGGCCGGGCGGCGGCCGTGGTTCGACTTGGACTTGCGCACCCGCCACTTCCGCTTCCGCGTTTTCTTCGACATGGGTGTGGTCCTAGTCGAGGAACACGAAGGCGTCGAGGGCCTATTCACGCCCGATCGGAGCAAGCACGGCCGAGGTGAGGGCGGCCAGGTCGGCGGGGGACAGCTCCACCTCGAGGCCCCGGCGGCCCGCCGAGACGCAGATCGTGGCGTGGGCCGATGCCGAGTCGTCCAGGACCGTGCGGAGCTTCTTGCGCTGGCCCAGGGGGGAGATGCCGCCGCGCACGTACCCCGTGGTGCGCTCCGCGGCGGCCGGGTCGGCCATGACCGCGCGCTTGCCGGAGACCGCCGCCGCCAGGGCCTTGAGGTCGAGCGAGCCCGCGACCGGCACCACGGCCACCGTCAGCTCCCCGTCGACCTCGGCGACCAGGGTCTTGAAGACGCGGCCGGGGGACACGCCCATCGCCTCGGCGGCCTCGTCGCCGTACGAGGGGTGGGACGGGTCGTGGTCGTA
This sequence comes from Streptomyces sp. NPDC045778, assembly GCF_056431945.1. Classification (NCBI taxonomy): domain Bacteria; kingdom Bacillati; phylum Actinomycetota; class Actinomycetes; order Kitasatosporales; family Streptomycetaceae; genus Streptomyces; species Streptomyces sp. NPDC045778. The sequence goes on along the minus strand of NZ_JBWKJZ010000015.1, from coordinate 158,195 downwards.
CGCGTGGAGGGTGAAGGCGACACCCGCACCCGTGAGGACCACCGTCGCCGGCGTACCGCCCGTCTGGGACTTCTTCTGCTTCTTCGCCACTTCGCCTGCCCGTCGGGATGCGTATCGGGTCACGTCTCGGGATGCGTCAGTTGAGGCTCGTCGTGCCGCGCGTCAGGTCCGTCGCGGGCAAGGACGGCAGATTGCGGATGATCGCGGTCTCGCTGCGCAGCAAGGTCAGCTCGTCGCGCAGCCGGGAGGCGGTGTCGGCGGCCTCCAGGAGGCGCTGCTTCGTGGGGGTGTCCAGGACCGCGGCCGCCGCGACCAGGTACGACACCACCGACGGGTCGTCCGGCAGCTCCGTGCCCGTCGACAGGGACCGCTCCCGGGCGCCCGCGAGGCGCTTCTGGTAGGAGCGGAAGGCCCTGAGCACGCCCTCGGCGAGGGCTCCCGCCTCCTCGCCGGGCTCCTCCGGCAGCGGTTCGAGGTCCGCCGTCAGATACGCGCCTGAGGCGTCCACCGAGCGCAGGCGCATCCGGGTGGTGCCGGTGGCGAGCACCTCGAAGCCGCCGTCCTCGCGCTCGCGGATGGTCGCCGCGTCCGCGACGCAGCCCACCGCGTGGAAGGCCCGCATCGGGTCGTCGCCGAAGCCCGCCGCGGGGCCGAGGTCGGGCCGGGCCGTCTGGTCGGGGAGGCCGGGCGCGCTGGGCGCGACCTCGCTGCCGTCGCGGATCGCCACGACGGCGAACTGCCGCTGGTCCTCGTCGGGAGACTTGAGCAGGTCGCGCATCATGGCGCGATATCGCTCCTCGAAGACGTTCAGGGGCAGCACGAGCCCAGGGAACAGCACCGAGTTGAGTGGGAACAGGGGGAGCCGGACGGTCGTCACGAGCCGAAAGCCTAACGGCCGCCGGTGACCTTGCCTTCCCCGCGCCCGCGCCCGGACCGCAGCGGGGTGCGCGCGGCCACCTCGATGCGGACGCCGTCGCGCAGTTCGAGGAACTGCCCGAGCGGGTCGTCGGCGATCCGGTCCCAGGGGAACGAGGTCGCGTACGGGCCGATGAGACGGAACTGGTCCAGGGCGTCCTGCCAGCGCTCCAGGCGGATGAGGACGTACGCCAGGAGGTTGCGCACCTCGGCCGGCCACGGGTCGGCGGGCGCGTAGGAGGCCGAGAGCGCGATGGCCAGGTCGGCGGCCCGGTCCAGGCGCTCGCGCGGCAGCCGCCCGCCGCCGCCCGCGAGGTACGCGAACGCGGCGCGGGCGGGGAGCGCCTGTATCAGCGACCCGGGCAGCGCGTCCGCGGCCGCGCGCTCCGCGAAGTCGAAGCACTCGGTGTGGGAGCCGTACCAGGCCGCGGACAGGTACATCAGCGCCGAGGCGTGACAGCCGTAGTGGTACGAGGAGCGGCGCACCGCCTGGCCCCACAGCTCCTCGAAGTCGGAGTGCGAGGCGTGGGTGCCGCGGGCGTGGTCGAGCGCCACGCGCCAGGGCACCGGGTCGCGTGGGTCGGCCTCGGCCGCGGCCGTGAGCAGCGGGCTGACCTCGCGCAGGAGTTCGGCGCGCGCGGGCGACTCCCAGCCGCGCACCACCGCCAGCTCGGCCTTGAGCAGCAGCGCGTCCGGGTCGTGCGGGGCGAGGGTCAGCCAGTCGTCGAACCACTCGGGCCGGGAGCGGGCGAAGGCGGCGAGGCGGGTGGCGTACCGGTCGCGGTTCTCCCACTCGGCGGCCTCGCGGGTGGTGGCGAGCAGCTTGGCGGCCGGGCCGTGGTCGCCGCGGCCCGCGGCCACCAGGGCAGGGCCGAGCCGGTCGTCCGGCACGTCGAGCAGCACCTCGTCGGCGGCGGGCAGGCCGTCGGCCAGCTGCGGGGTGTGGCGGACCATGCGGACCGTGCGGATGAGGGCGCGCAGCAGCGGCATGTGCGGTCCCCCTCGTACGCCTGGACAAACTGGTGCGGTCGTTGCTGTTGACGGGCGGGGTGGAGGCTTGGTTGTGCGGGGTCGCATAACGGTTCGGCCGCGAAACCGGGGCCCTCGCGGTGCGCCCCAGGCCCGCCGCTCCCTGATCCGGGGGCTGCGCCCCCTTGCCCCCGCCCTATCGGCGCTCCGCGCGAGCGCGCAGCGCGATGGAGGGGCGGGCGGGTGGGGGGGGAAGAACACGTCAGTTCCGGCGGAGCAACCGCGTCGCGCCCGCCGCCACCGTCGTCGCCAGGACCCAGCCCATCAGGATCAGGGCCGCCGCGAGCCACTGCCAGCCGCCGCGCAGCTGCCAGTAGGTGTCCTGGCCCAGGTTGATGACGGGCAGGAGCAGGTCGAGGGCGAACAGGGACGGGTTCCAGTCGGGGTGCTCACCCTCCTTGAGCGGCGGGTGGTCGGCGCGGGAGAAGGCGATCGCGCTGGCCGCCCACAGGACCGCCATCCACAGCGCGGCCCGGCCGGGGCGGTAGCCGTAGGCCACCGTCCAGTCCTGCGCGTACCCCCAGAGCTTGGCCGCGAGCGGCAGGGTCTCGCGGCGGCGGCGCTGCTTGGCCAGCAGGACCTCGCGGGCGTCGGCGTCCTCGCCGCCGTTGCGCAGGACGGCGGCGAGCTTCTCGTACGGCTCGGGGTTGTACTCGGCGGTGGCGGCGGCCACCCACTCCAGGCGCCGCGACAGCGGGAAGCCGCTCTGCGGGATGAGGTTCTCGTACGTGAAACCGCCCATCTGGAGGGCTCCGGGGCCCGGCCAGCTGGTGGCCCGGTCCATCAGGTTGACCACGCGGGCGCCGGACAGGACGACCTTGCCGCGCTGCGGGGCCTCGCCGAGGAAGCGCAGCTCGGGCGTCTGCACCCGGCGCAGCGACACCTCCTGGTCGTTCTGGAGGGTGAAGCGGGCCTGGCCGAAGTCCACCGCGTCGCCGAAGCGCCCGTCGTCGAGCCGGATGCCGCCCTCGCAGCTGAAGCGCTGGACGCGGGTCCCGCGCGCGGGCGTCGTGCCGCTGGTCTGCGGCGGATTGCCGACGCCCGCGGGCGTGAGGTACAGGGTGCGCTCGACGGTGAGCTGCGGGGCGTTCAGGGCGTAGCGGCCGTACGGATTGGCCAGGCGGCTGCCGCGCAGGCTCAGGCTGACGCCGACCTTCGCGCCGCGCAGGCGCAGCTCGCCGTGCGACTCCAGCATCTCCGCCTGGAGGTCCTGGCCCACGGTCATGCCGTCGGCCATCAGCGAGCTGCCGCGCCGGTCGCGGTAGACCACGGCCTGGTTGAGCAGCAGGTCCGTGCCGATGTGGGCGTCGGTCAGGCGCATGCCGTTGTGGACGCGGCAGCGCGGCAGGTGCAGGTCGCCCTCGGTGTGCAGCCGGGCGGCCTCCAGGCGCGGGATGGAGCAGTCGACCATGCGCAGCGTGGTGAAGCGGGACTCGGGGAGGAGCACCTCCTTCTCGAAGCGGCAGCCCTTCAGCTCCGTGTACGGCACCACCGTGCCGCCCGCCAGGTCCAGGACGTCGGTGACCTGCACGCCCGTGAGCTTCAGGGACGACACCCGGCCGGCGAGCGCGGGCGGCCCGTCGAGCAGCAGCCAGGCCAGGATGCGCGCTCGCACGCTGCGCTCGGGGCCCCAGGGGTGGGCGCCGTGCGGGTCGTCGACGGCGGCGCTGCCCGCCCGCAGGTCGTACACCGTGCCGTTGCGGAACGCCTGCCACATCCCGATCTCCGAGGCGGTCAGGCCGTCCGGCGGGTCCCCGGTGCCGGTGTCGTCGACCACTGGTGCGTCCTCCCTGCGGGCGCTCAGGTGTGTGCATGTCTCGTACAAATGTTCATGCCCGCTCCGTGACGGCCTGAACGCTAGCGGTTCGCGGACGCCCGCGGGTCGTTTGTGGCTGGTCGCGCCCGCGCGGCGGAGCCGCACATCGACGCGGCCCGCGCCCCTTCGGTGCGCTCCCAGGGACCGGCCGCTCCCGGCCGTCTGCGAGAATTGGCCATGTGATCTCTCGAATCGATCTGCGCGGCGAGGCCCTCCCTGAGGGTTCCGCTCTGCGCGCCCTGCTGCCCCGTGCCGACTTCGACGTCGCGGCTGCCCTGGAGAAGGTGCGGCCCATCTGCGAAGACGTGCATCATCGCGGCGACGCGGCGCTGATCGAGTACGCGGAGAAGTTCGACGGCGTGCGCCTGGAGCGGGTCCGCGTGCCCGCCGCCGCGCTCACCGAGGCCCTCGCGGGCCTCGACCCGGACGTGCGCGCGGCCCTGGAGGAGTCCATCCGCCGGGCCCGCACCGTGCACCGCGCCCAGCGCCGCGCCCCGCACACCACCCAGGTCGTACCCGGCGGCTCGGTCACCGAGAAGTGGGTGCCGGTCGAGCGCGTGGGGCTCTACGCCCCGGGCGGCCGGTCCGTCTACCCCTCCTCCGTGATCATGAACGCGGTGCCGGCGCAGGAGGCGGGCGTCGCCTCCATGGCCCTCGCGTCGCCGCCCCAGAAGGAGCACGGCGGCCTGCCGCACCCGACCATCCTCGCCGCCTGCGCCCTCCTCGGCATCGACGAGGTGTACGCCGTCGGCGGCGCCCAGGCCGTCGCGATGTTCGCGTACGGCACCGAGTCCTGCGCCTCCGCCAACATGGTCACGGGCCCCGGCAACATCTGGGTCGCCGCCGCCAAGCGCTACTTCACGGGCCGCATCGGCATCGACACCGAGGCGGGCCCGACCGAGATCGCGATCCTGGCCGACGACACCGCCGACCCGGCGCACATCGCGTCCGACCTGATCAGCCAGGCCGAGCACGACCCGCTCGCGGCGGCCGTCCTGGTCACGGACTCGGTGGCGCTCGCCGACGCGGTGGCCGCGGAGCTTGTGCCGCAGATCGCCGCCACCAAGCACGTCGAGGACCGGATCGTGCCCGCCCTGAGCGGCCGCCAGTCCGCGATCGTGCTCGTGGACGGCTTGGAGGAGGGCCTGCGCGTCGTCGACGCGTACGGCGCCGAGCACCTGGAGATCCAGACCGCCGACGCCCCCGCCGTCGCCGACCGGGTGAAGAACGCGGGCGCGGTCTTCGTCGGCCCGTGGGCGCCGGTCTCCCTCGGCGACTACTGCGCGGGCTCCAACCACGTGCTGCCCACCGGTGGCTGCGCCTGCCACTCCTCGGGCCTGTCCGTCCAGTCCTTCCTGCGCGGCATCCACATCGTGGACTACACCCGAGACGCCCTCGCCGAGGTCGCCCACCACGTGGTGACGCTCGCCGAGGCGGAGGACCTGCCCGCGCACGGCGCGGCCGTGAAGGCCAGGTTCGGCTGGAAGGTGCCGGGCCAGTGACCGGGATCGACGACCTCCCCGTCCGGGACGAGCTGCGCGGCAAGTCCCCGTACGGAGCGCCCCAGCTCGACGTCCCCGTACGCCTGAACACGAACGAGAACCCCTACCCGCTCCCCGAGCCCCTCGTCGAGCGCATCGCCGAGCGCGTCCGCGAGGCCGCGCGCGGCCTGAACCGCTACCCCGACCGGGACGCGGTCGAGCTGCGCACGGAGCTGGCGAAGTACCTCACCCGCACCGGCGGCCACGAGGTCACCCGCGCCCACGTCTGGGCGGCGAACGGCTCGAACGAAATCATCCAGCAGCTGCTCCAGACCTTCGGCGGCCCGGGCCGCACCGCCATCGGCTTCGAGCCCTCGTACTCGATGCACGCGCTGATCGCGCGCGGCACCGGCACCGGCTGGATCTCCGGACCGCGGCGCGACGACTACACGATCGACGTCGAGGCCGCCACCACGGCCATCGCGGAGCACGCGCCGGACGTCGTCTTCGTCACGACCCCCAACAACCCCACGGGCAACGCCGTGCCCCGCGAAGCCGTCCTCGCCCTGTACGACGCCGCCCAGGCCGCCAAGCCGTCCATCGTCGTGGTCGACGAGGCGTACGTGGAGTTCAGCCACGGCGAGTCGCTGCTCCCGCTGCTCGAAGGGCGGCCGCACCTGGTGGTCTCACGCACCATGTCCAAGGCGTTCGGCGCCGCGGGCCTGCGCCTCGGCTATCTGGCCGCCGACCCCGCGGTCGTGGACGCCGTCCAGCTGGTGCGCCTGCCGTACCACCTCTCGGCCGTCACCCAGGCCACCGCGCTGGCCGCCCTGGAGCACACCGACACGCTCCTCGGGTACGTCGAGCAGCTCAAGGCCGAGCGCGACCGCCTCGTCACCGGGCTGCGGGACCTCGGCTTCGAAGTGACGGAGTCGGACGCCAACTTCGTCCAGTTCGGGCGGTTCCCCGACGCCCACCAGGCCTGGCGGCGGATCCTCGACCACGGGGTCCTCGTCCGGGACAACGGCGTGCCCGGCATGCTGCGGGTGACCGCGGGAACCCCCGCCGAAAACGACGCGTTCCTCGATGCGGTACGCGCACTCAAGAAGGAGCAGGGAGCATGAGCCGCCTAGGCCGTGTCGAACGGACCACCAAGGAGACCTCGGTCGTCGTCGAGATCGACCTCGACGGCACCGGAAAGGTCGACGTGTCGACCGGGGTCGGCTTCTACGACCACATGCTCGACCAGCTCGGCCGCCACGGCCTGTTCGACCTCACGGTCAAGACCGAGGGCGACCTGCACATCGACACCCACCACACCATCGAGGACACCGCCCTCGCGCTCGGCGCCGCCTTCAAGCAGGCGCTCGGCGACAAGGTGGGCATCTACCGCTTCGGCAACTGCACGGTGCCGCTCGACGAATCCCTCGCCCAGGTCACGGTCGACCTCAGCGGCCGCCCGTACCTGGTGCACACGGAGCCCGAGAACCTGGCCCCGATGATCGGCGCGTACGACACGACGATGACCCGCCACATCTTCGAGTCCTTCGTCGCCCAGGCGCAGATCGCCCTGCACATCCACGTGCCGTACGGGCGCAACGCCCACCACGTCGTCGAGTGCCAGTTCAAGGCCCTCGCGCGAGCGCTGCGGTACGCCAGCGAGCGCGACCCGCGCGCCGCCGGCATCCTCCCCTCCACCAAGGGAGCGCTGTAACCGCATGAACGGCATCTCCACCATGCTGATCTTCGTCGGGCTCTTCCTGCTCGGCGGCGTCTACTCCTTCGCCAAGCAGAAGCAGTCCAAGAGCCTGATCACGCTGCTCTCCATCGGCGCCGGCATGTGCCTGCTCGCGGGCGTCGTCCGCCTGGAGGTGTGGAATTGACCTCCGCCGGATCCTCCAAGAAGGTCGTCGTCCTCGACTACGGCTTCGGGAACGTGCGGTCCGCCGAGCGCGCCCTCGCCCGCGCGGGCGCCGACGTAGAGATCACCCGTGACTACGACACGGCCATGAACGCCGACGGCCTCCTGGTGCCCGGCGTGGGCGCCTTCGAGGCCTGCATGCGGGGTCTGCGGTCCGTGCGCGGCGACTGGATCGTCGGCCGCCGTCTGTCCGGGGGCCGCCCCGTCATGGGCATCTGCGTCGGCATGCAGATCCTCTTCGCCCAGGGCATCGAGCACGGCGTCGAGACCGAGGGCCTGGACGAGTGGCCCGGCACCGTCGAGCCCCTGAAGGCCGACATCGTCCCCCACATGGGCTGGAACACGGTCGAGGCCCCCGAGGGCTCCGAGCTGTTCCGGGGCCTGGACGCGGACGAGCGCTACTACTTCGTGCACTCCTACGCCGTCCACGACTGGTCCCTGGAGACCGCGAACCCGGCCATGCGCGCCCCCAAGGTCGCCTGGGCCACCCACGGCTCACCCTTCGTGGCGGCCGTCGAGAACGGCGCCCTGTGGGCCACGCAGTTCCACCCCGAGAAGTCCGGCGACGCCGGAGCGCAGCTGCTGAAGAACTGGATCGGAACCCTCTGATGGCCCCTGACACGGCCCCGAAGCTCGAACTCCTCCCGGCCGTCGACGTCCGCGACGGCCAGGCCGTCCGCCTCGTCCACGGCGAGTCCGGCACGGAGACCTCCTACGGCTCCCCCCTGGAGGCCGCCCTCGCCTGGCAGCGCGCGGGCGCCGAGTGGCTGCACCTGGTCGACCTCGACGCCGCCTTCGGCACCGGCGACAACCGCGACCTGATCGCCGAGGTCACCGGGGCCATGGACATCAAGGTCGAACTCTCCGGAGGCATCCGCGACGACGCCTCGCTGGCCGCCGCCCTGGCCACCGGCTGCACCCGCGTCAACCTCGGCACGGCCGCCCTGGAGACCCCCGAGTGGGTCGCCAAAGTCATCGCCGAGCACGGCGACAAGATCGCCGTCGGCCTCGACGTGCGCGGCACCACCCTGCGCGGCCGCGGCTGGACCCGCGACGGCGGCGACCTGTACGAGACCCTGGAGCGCCTCAACGCCGAGGGCTGCGCCCGCTACGTGGTCACCGACATCGCCAAGGACGGCACGCTCCAGGGCCCGAACCTGGAGCTGCTGCGCACCGTCTGCGCGGCCACCGACCGCCCCGTCGTCGCCTCCGGCGGCGTCTCCTCCCTGGACGACCTGCGCGCCATCGCCGAGCTTGTGCCGCAGGGCGTGGAGGGCTCCATCGTCGGCAAGGCGCTGTACGCGAAGGCGTTCACCCTCGAAGAGGCCTTGGAGGCCGTGTCCCGATGACCGATGGCGTACGGCGCGTGCCCGAAAAAGGGGGCCCGGAGGGCCTTCCTCAGAAGGGTGGTGGTGGGAGACGGGAGGGCGGCAGCCCTTGGGAAGAGGCCTTCGGTTTCGCACGCGCCGTCGCGGCGGGCGACCGGGTCGTCGTCGGCGGGACGACGGCCTTCCGGGGCGACGTCCTGCACGGCGAGGGCGACCCCTACGAGCAGGCCAGGACGGCCTTCGCGAACGCCCTCGCAGCGCTCGGGGAGTTCGGCCTGGGCGCCGACTCCGTGATCCGCACCCGCATGTACCTGACCCACGCGCGGGACGTCGACGACGTGGGCCGGGCCCACCAGGAGTTCTTCGACTCCGTGCGCCCGGTCACCACCCTCGTGGTCGTGTCCGGCTTCGTCGACCCGCGCATCCTGGTCGAAGTAGAACTCGAAGCATTCCGAGAAGTCCCCCGAGGAGCACCATCGTGACGCTCGCCGTCCGAGTCATCCCCTGCCTGGACGTCGACAACGGCCGGGTCGTCAAGGGCGTCAACTTCCAGAACCTGCGCGACGCGGGCGACCCCGTCGAGATGGCGAAGGTCTACGACGCCGAGGGCGCCGACGAGCTGACCTTCCTGGACATCACCGCCTCGTCCGGCAACCGCGAGACCACGTACGACGTGGTGCGCCGCACCGCCGAGCAGGTCTTCATCCCGCTCACCGTCGGCGGCGGCGTGCGCACCGCAGAGGACGTCGACAAGCTGCTGCGCGCGGGCGCCGACAAGGTCGGTGTGAACACCGCCGCGATCGCCCGCCCCGACCTGATCCGTGAGATCGCCGAGCGCTTCGGCCGCCAGGTCCTGGTCCTGTCGGTGGACGCCCGCCGCACGGAATCGGGCTCCTTCGAGGTCACCACCCACGGCGGCCGGAAGTCCGCCGGGATCGACGCCGTCGAGTGGGCCCACCGGGCCGCCGAGCTGGGCGCGGGCGAGATCCTGCTCAACTCGATGGACGCGGACGGCACGAAGGACGGCTACGACATCGAGATGATCGAGGCGGTCCGCAAGCACGTCACGGTCCCCGTCATCGCCTCCGGCGGCGCGGGTCGCCCGGACCACTTCGCGCCCGCCGTGGCGGCCGGCGCGGACGCGGTCCTGGCCGCGTCCGTCTTCCACTTCGGCGACCTGCGGATCGGCGAGGTCAAGGAGACGCTGCGGCAGGCGGGGCACCCGGTGCGCTGACCGCCGGGGACCCCGCCGCGCGGCGCGCTAGAGGCCCAGCTGCTTGGTCTCGTGGAGCTTGGCGACGGCGTCCTTGTCGCCCTCAAGCTCCACGTCCGCGACCTCCTGGCGGCCGAAGACGAACAGCAGCAGCTCGGCGGGCTCACCGGTGGCCGTGACCACCGGCGTGCCCCGGTGGGCGACCGCCGTCTGCCCGTCGGGCCGCCGGAGCACCAGGCCCACCGGCGCCTTGCGGCCCATGACGCGGGCCGTGCGCTCCAGGCGGGACCACAGGGCGTCGGCGAAGACGGGGTCAAGCTCGCGCGGCGTCCAGCCGGCCTGGGCGCGGCGCACGTCCTCTGCGTGGACGTAGAACTCCACGGCGTTCGCCGCCTCGTCGACCTGCTTCAGGTTGAAGGGCGAGAACCGCGGCGGGCCCGTGCGGATCAGCTGGATCAGCTCCTCGTACGGCTTCGCGGCGAACTCGGCCTGGACCCGCTCCAGACGGCCCGCGAGCTGCTTGATCACGAGACCGCCCGCGGCGTCGGCGCGCCGCTCGCGCACCACCACGTGCGCGGCGAGGTCACGGGTGCGCCAGCCGTCGCACAGGGTCGGTGCGTCCGGCCCCGCCGCCTCCAGGAGGTCCGCGAGGAGAAGTCGTTCACGCTTGGCATGGGTCGACATGGGAGCCAGCGTACGACCGGGCGCCTGGTCCGCACAGTGGACCTCCGCGAGGCACGCCGCCCGGGCGCGGCACAATGGCCGACATGAGCAGCACGCCCGCACCCTCCAGTGGCCTCGACCCCGACATCGCCGCCCGCCTCAAGCGCGGCGCCGACGGGCTCTTCCCCGCCGTCGCCCAGCAGTACGACACCGGTGAGGTGCTGATGCTCGGCTGGATGGACGACGAGGCGCTGCACCGCACCCTGACCACCGGGCGCTGCACCTACTGGTCGCGCAGCCGCCAGGAGTACTGGGTCAAGGGGGACACCTCGGGGCACGTCCAGCACGTGAAGTCCGTCGCCCTCGACTGCGACGCCGACACCGTCCTCGTCAAGGTCGACCAGGTCGGCGCCGCCTGCCACACGGGCACGCGCACCTGCTTCGACACCGACGTGCTCACCCCCGGCCAGTAGGGTCGCCCCATGGATCTTGAGACCTTCCGCAAGCTCGCGGCCGACCGCCGAGTGATCCCCGTCAGCCGCCGGCTCCTCGCCGACGGCGACACCCCGGTCGGGCTCTACCGCAAGCTCGCCGCCGAGCGCCCCGGCACCTTCCTCCTGGAGTCCGCGGCGAACGGCCGCGCCGACTTCCTCTGGTCTCGCTACTCCTTCGTCGGCGTGCGCAGCGCCGCCGCCCTGACCGTGCGGGACGGCGAGGCCCACTGGCTGGGCACCCCGCCCGTCGGCGTGCCCACGTCGGGCGACCCGCTCGCCGCGCTGCGCGCCACCGTCGCCGCCCTGCACACCCCGCGCGACCTCACCGGCGCGGAGGGCCTGCCGCCCTTCACCGGCGGCATGGTCGGCTACCTCGGCTACGACATCGTGCGCCGCCTGGAGAAGATCGGCCCCGGAGAGGTCGACGACCTCGCGCTTCCCGAGCTGACCATGCTCCTGACCAGCGACCTCGCCGTACTCGACCACTGGGACGGCTCGGTCCTGCTCATCGCCAACGCGATCAACCACAACGACCTCGACACCGGCGTCGACGAGGCCCACGCCGACGCCGTGGCCCGGCTCGACGCCATGGAGGCCGATCTGACGCGGCCGGTCGCCCAGCCCCCGGCCGCCCTCCCGCCCTCCGCGCTGCCGGAGTTCACCGCCCGCTGGGGCGGCCCCGCCCACCCGTCGCCCGACCACCACCCCTCAACGGGACGCTCCGCGTCGCTGAGTTTTCGGGCCGCCGTCGAGGACATCAAGGAGCGCATCCGCGCGGGCGAGGCCTTCCAGGTCGTGCCCTCGCAGCGGTTCGAGACCCCCTGCCGGGCGAGCGCGCTCGACGTCTACCGGGTGCTGCGGGCGACCAACCCGTCGCCGTACATGTACCTGCTCCGCTTCGAGGGTTTCGACGTCGTCGGCTCAAGCCCCGAGGCCCTGGTCAAGGTCGAGGACGGGCGCGCCATGGTGCACCCCATCGCCGGGACCCGCCCGCGCGGCGCCACGCCCCAGGAGGACCAGGAGCTGGCCGAGGAACTCCTCGCCGACCCCAAGGAGCGCGCCGAGCACCTGATGCTCGTCGACCTCGGCCGCAACGACCTCGGGCGCGTCTGCGAACCGGGCTCCGTGGAGGTCGTGGACTTCATGTCCGTCGAGAAGTACTCGCACGTCATGCACATCGTCTCCACGGTCACCGGCCGCGTCGCCGAAGGCCGCTCCGCCTTCGACGTGCTCACCGCCTGCTTCCCCGCGGGCACCCTCTCCGGCGCCCCCAAGCCCCGCGCGATGCAGATCATCGACGAACTCGAACCCGCCCGGCGCGGCCTGTACGGCGGCTGCGTCGGCTACCTCGACTTCGCGGGCGACTCCGACACCGCCATCGCCATCCGCACCGCCCTGCTGCGCGACGGCACCGCGTACGTGCAGGCGGGGGCCGGGGTCGTCGCCGACTCCGACCCCGTCGCCGAGGACACCGAGTGCCGCAACAAGGCCGCCGCCGTGCTCCGCGCCATCCATACCGCCAACCGCCTGCACACCACAGCGAGCCGTGAGGGATAGTGGACGGGTGACTTCTGCCCTACCGACGCCCCGTACCGAGGACGCGCCCCAGGTCGCCGCGGACCGCACCCCGCGCGGCGGCGGCCGCCGCAGCCTCGCCGCCGCCCTGCTGCTCGGCGCCGCGGGCGCGGCCCTCGCGCTGCTCGCCTCCCGGCAGTCCTGGGCGCACGGCTCCACGGCCGTCGCGGGCGGCGACTTCCCGCTGACCGCCAAGGGCAGCGACGTCACGGGCGTGCCCGCCGCGCTCGCGATAGTCGGCCTGGCCGCGCTCGTCGCGGTCTTCGCCGTCCGCCGCGCGGGCCGCGTGCTCGTCTCGGCGCTGCTCGCCCTCAGCGGCGTCGGCATCGTCGTCGCCGCGCTGCTCGGCGCGAACGACCGCGCGGCCCTCGACGACAAGGCCGCCACCGCGTCCGGCGACGCCGCCGCCGAGGTCGCCGGGCTCAGCCACACCGGCTGGCCGTACGCGGCCGTCGCCGCCGGCGCCCTCATCCTGGTCGCGGGGCTGCTCGCCCTGACCCGGGGCAGCGCCTGGCCCGCGATGTCCGGCCGCTACGAGCGCGACGGCGCGCCCCGCCCGAGGGCCCGCCGCGCCCCGGACCCCGACCGGCCCGAGGACCTGTGGAAGGCCATCGACCGGGGCGAGGACCCGACGCAGACCGGCTAGAGACCCGCCGACCTGCCGGGACACCCCGGCACAGGGCACGATCCCGCATACGGGACAATGAACACGGCGTTCAACACACGCACAGTCACAGCTAACGAGGAGCAAGTCATGGCGGGACATGGCCACGGACACACCCCGGCCGCCTGGACCGGTGTCATCATCGCCTTCATCGGTTTCTGCGTCGCGGGTGCCTTCATGGTGATGGCGAAGCCCGTCGGCTTCTGGGCCGGCATGGCGATCATCCTCGCGGGCGGCGTCGTCGGCGGCGCGATGCGCCTGGCCGGCATGGGCCAGAAGCCGCACAAGCCCCAGGTCGCCCGCGCCGAGGGCTGACCGCACGCGTACGTCCACGGGGCGGCAGGGCGACACGCCCGGCCGCCCCGTCGGCGTACCGGCGGCATCCCGTCGGCGCACCCGCCAGGTGCCCGGGCGGCGCACGGGGGACAATGCCCGGGTGAGTGCCGAACAGGAGACCGCCGTGCCCGCCGGCGCGGGCCCCGCGCTGCGCCGCCTCGCCGTGCCGCTCGGCGTGCTCGGCTCCGTCGCCGCCGCCTTCGCGTACGTCGCCACCGTCGACCCGAACGAGCCGGGCCACTACCCGACCTGCCCGCTGCTGTACTTCACGGGCGTTTACTGCCCCGGCTGCGGCGGCCTGCGCAGCGCCCACGCCTTCGCCCAGGGCGACCTCACCACGGCCCTCGGCGCCAACGCCGTCGCCGTCGTGGGCTACGGCCTCTTCGCCGTCCTGTGGGTGCTGTGGGCCCTGCGGACGGTGCGCGGCAGGCCGGCCCGGATGCAGCTCGGCCGCGCCCAGCTGTGGGCCGTCGGAGCCGTCCTCGCGGTCTTCACGCTCGTACGCAATCTGCCGTTCGGGTCCTGGCTGCACCCCTAGCGGGCCCGTCGGGCCGCCGCGGAACCGGCGTAGAGTCCAGGTAGTGAGAGCCTCGTCAACCGGATGCGAGTACTACGCCGTGCTGCGGATACCATCGCAGTGACCATCGGAAAGCAGGGAAGGGGGCCGCTCGCGTGAGTGTGCTCGACGAGATCATCGACGGAGTCCGTGCCGACCTCGCACAGCGGCAGGCGCGCGTCAGCCTCGACGAGCTCAAGGAGCGCGCGGCGAAGGCCCCGGCGGCCAAGGACGGCGCGGCCGCGCTGCGCGGTGAGGGCGTCAAGGTCATCTGCGAGGTCAAGCGCTCCAGCCCGTCCAAGGGCGCGCTCGCCGCGATCGCCGACCCGGCGGGACTCGCCGCCGACTACGAGGCGGGCGGCGCCGCCGTCATCTCCGTGCTCACCGAGGAGCGCCGCTTCGGCGGCTCCCTCGCCGACCTGGAGGCCGTGCGCGCCAAGGTCGACATCCCGGTGCTTCGCAAGGACTTCATCGTCACCTCGTACCAGCTGTGGGAGGCCCGCGCGTACGGCGCCGACCTCGCCCTGCTGATCGTCGCGGCCCTCGACCAGCCGGCCCTGGAGTCGCTGATCGAGCGCGCCGAGTCCATCGGCCTCACCCCGATCGTGGAGGTCCACGACGAGGACGAGGCCGAGCGCGCCCTGGACGCGGGCGCCCGCGTCGTCGGGGTCAACGCGCGCGACCTGAAGACCCTCAAGGTCGACCGCGCCACGTTCGAGCGCGTCGCGCCCGAGCTGCCCGACTCCGTGGTGAAGATCGCCGAGTCCGGTGTGCGCGGGCCGCACGACCTCATCGCCTACGCCAACGCGGGCGCCGACGCGGTGCTCGTGGGCGAGTCCCTCGTCACCGGCCGTGACCCGAAGGCCGCCGTGTCCGACCTGGTCGCGGCGGGCGCCCACCCGGCCCTGCGGCACGGCCGCGGCTGAGCGTCCCCATGTCCGCCGACCGCCTCGCCGCCACGCGCGACCCGTACGCCCGCCTCGCCCGCGGGTGTCGGCCGCGTGGCTGCCGGGCGCCGGCGCGGCGGGTGCACGGGCGGCGCGTGCGGTACGTCATCGGGGACGAGCCCGGGCAGGTCAACGGCATGCGATGGTGCCCTCGCGGCGCGCGTCCCTGACGTCCCGCGGGTTCGGCACCGCCGGACCGGTTCGTCGGGGTGCCCGCCGTCGCGGCGGACTTTGATTCCCCGAGACCACCCCTTCCCGAGACCGGGAGGGTGGGAGGTTCCACCGCGACGCGGCTGCGCGCAGACGGTTACCCACGTTCGCTCACGCACGACAGCGAGGTACCCACATGCCCAGCGAGTTCTTCATCCCCGACCCGGACGGCCAAGTCCCCAGCGCCGAAGGCTACTTCGGTGCCTTCGGCGGCAAGTTCATCCCGGAGGCCCTGGTCGCGGCAGTCGACGAGGTGGCCGTCGAGTTCGACAAGGCGAAGGCCGACCCGGAGTTCGCCCGGGAACTCGACGACCTGCTCGTGCACTACACCGGCCGCCCCAGCGCCCTCACCGAGGTGCCGAGGTTCGCCGAACACGCCGGGGGCGCCCGCGTCTTCCTCAAGCGGGAGGACCTGAACCACACCGGCTCCCACAAGATCAACAACGTGCTCGGGCAGGCCCTGCTCACCCGCCGCATGGGCAAGACCCGGGTGATCGCCGAGACCGGGGCGGGCCAGCACGGCGTCGCCACGGCCACGGCCTGCGCCCTTTTCGGCCTGGACTGCACCATCTACATGGGGGAGATCGACACGCAGCGCCAGGCGCTGAACGTCGCCCGCATGCGCATGCTCGGCGCCGAGGTCATCGCCGTGAAGTCCGGCAGCCGCACGCTGAAGGACGCCATCAACGAGGCCTTCCGCGACTGGGTCGCCAACGTGGACCGCACCCACTACCTGTTCGGGACCGTGGCAGGACCGCACCCCTTCCCCGCGATGGTCCGGGACTTCCACCGCGTCATCGGGGTCGAGGCCCGGCGGCAGATCCTGGAGCGGGCCGGGCGGCTCCCCGACGCCGCGATCGCCTGCGTCGGCGGCGGCTCCAACGCCATCGGCCTCTTCCACGCCTTCATCCCGGACGCGGGCGTGCGGCTCATCGGGTGCGAGCCCGCGGGCCACGGCGTCGAGACCGGCGAGCACGCGGCCACGCTGACCGCGGGCGAGCCCGGCATCCTGCACGGCTCGCGGTCCTACGTCCTCCAGGACGACGAGGGCCAGATCACCGAGCCGTACTCCATCTCGGCGGGGCTCGACTACCCGGGCATCGGCCCGGAGCACGCCTTCCTCAAGGACAGCGGCCGCGGCGAGTACCGCGCCGTCACCGACGACGCGGCCATGCGGGCGCTGCGCCTGCTCTCCCGCACCGAGGGCATCATCCCGGCGATCGAGAGCGCCCACGCGCTCGCGGGCGCCCTGGAGGTCGGCCGCGACCTTGGCCAGGACGGTCTGATCGTCGTCAACCTGTCCGGACGCGGCGACAAGGACATGGACACGGCCGCACGCTACTTCGGCCTGTACGAGACCGACGCCGAGGTCGCCGCGGACGCCGCGGGCACCGCCGAGATCGAGGAGGACGCCAAGTGAGCGGAAACGTCCAGCTGCTGAGCGACACCCTCGCCGCCGCCAGGGCGGAGGGCCGCGCGGCACTCATCGCGTACCTCCCCGCGGGCTTCCCGACCGTCGACGGCGGCATCGAGGCGATCAAGGCCGTCTTCGACGGCGGGGCCGATGTCGTGGAGGTGGGCCTGCCGCACAGCGACCCCGTCCTCGACGGGCCCGTCATCCAGACCGCCGACGACATCGCCCTGCGCGGCGGCGTCAGGATCGCGGACGTCCTGCGCACGGTCCGCGAGGCCCACGCGGCCACGGGCAAGCCGGTCCTCGTCATGACGTACTGGAACCCGGTCGACCGCTACGGCGTGGAGCGCTTCACCGCCGAGCTGGCCGAGGCGGGCGGCGCGGGCTGCATCCTGCCGGACCTGCCCGTGCAGGAGTCGGCGCTGTGGCGCGAGCACGCGGCCAAGCACGACCTGGCCACCGTCTTCGTCGTCGCGCCGAGCAGCAGGGACGAGCGGCTCGCGACGATCACGGCGGCGGGCTCCGGCTTCGTGTACGCCGCGTCCCTGATGGGCGTCACCGGCACCCGCGCCTCGGTCGGCGCGCAGGCCGAGGACCTGGTCCGGCGCACCCGCGCCACCACCGACCTGCCGGTCTGCGTCGGCCTCGGCGTCTCGAACGCCGAGCAGGCCGCCGAGGTGGCGGGCTTCGCCGACGGCGTCATCGTCGGTTCGGCCTTCGTCCAGCGGATGCTCGACGCCGAGGACGCCTCCGCGGGCCTCGACGCGGTGCGGGACCTCGCGGGCGAGCTGGCCAGGGGCGTGCGAACAGGCTCGTAGAACGGGCGTTTAGCTCGTACGGGTGGACCTGGACCGGGGAGGCGCGCTCGCGCCTCCCCGGTTCGTTTGGTCCGGTATGAGCGAGAAGAACCGTGAGGGTAAGCGCACGGCCCGGGAGCGCCTGGCCGAGGAGCGCGAGCGGCAGAAGAGAAGCGACAAGCGGCGCCGCACGCTGCTGGTGAGCGCCGCCGTCGTCGGCGTGCTCGCCCTGGCCGCGGTCGGCGGCCTGCTCGCGGCCAACGCCGGGGACGACGACAAGAAGAAGGACACCGCGGGCCCGGTCGTCGCGCCCGACGGCGCGGTGGGCAAGGACAAGCTGGCGATCCAGTCCGGCAAGGACAGCGCCAAGTCCACCCTCACCGTCTGGGAGGACTTCCGCTGCCCGGCCTGCAAGCAGTTCGAGGACGGCTATCGTTCGACGATCAACGGCCTCGTGGACAAGGGCCTGCTGAAGGCCCAGTACCACCTCGCGACCCTCATCGACGGCAACATGGGCGGCTCCGGATCGCTGCGCGCCGCCAACGCCGCCGCCTGCGCCCAGGACGCGGGCAAGTTCGCGCCGTACCACGACGTGCTGTTCCAGAACCAGCCCATGGAGACCGACGACGCCTTCGCGGACAACGACAAGCTGCTCGACCTCGCGGGCAAGGTCGACGGGCTCGACACCGCCCCCTTCAAGAAGTGCGTCACCGACGGCACGCACAACAGCTGGGTGACCAAGTCCGACAAGGCCTTCGAGGACGCGGGCCTGCGCGGCACGCCCACCATCCTCCTCGACGGGAAGAACATCTTCGAGGACCAGAAGAACCCGCTGACCCCCGACAAGCTCAAGGCCGCCGTGGAGAAGGCGAACCGCTAGCGGGCGCCCGCCCGGCGGCGGCCGGATCTTGACCCGCCGCCGGGCCCCTGTTACGGACCCGTTGTCGGGCTGGTTGCCGTCGCCCCGGCCCGGCAAGGTAGCGTCGACCCTGCCATGGAACTTGCCTACATCCCCAGCCCCTCGCGCGGAGTGGTCGACCTCGGCCCCATCCCGCTGCGCGGCTACGCGTTCTGCATCATCATCGGCGTGTTCGTCGCCGTGTGGCTCGGCAACAAGCGGTGGGTCGCCCGTGGCGGGCAGCCCGGCACCGTGGCCGACATCTCCGTGTGGGCGGTGCCCTTCGGCCTGGTCGGCGGCCGTCTCTACCACGTGATCACGGACTACCAGCTGTACTTCGGTGACGGCCGTGACTGGGTGGACGCCTTCAAGATCTGGGAGGGCGGCCTCGGCATCTGGGGCGCGATCGCCTTCGGCGCGGTCGGCGCCTGGATCGGCTGTCGCAGGCGCGGCATCCCGCTGCCCGCCTGGGCCGACGCGCTGGCCCCCGGCATCGCCCTCGCCCAGGCGATCGGCCGCTGGGGCAACTGGTTCAACCAGGAGCTGTACGGCAGGGAGACGGACGTTCCATGGGCGCTGAAGATCACCAGCTCCGACGACGGCCGCGTCCCCGGCACCTACCACCCGACGTTCCTGTACGAGTCGCTGTGGTGCGTCGGCGTCGCCGTCCTCGTCATCTGGGCGGACCGGCGCTTCAAGCTGGGCCACGGCCGCGCCTTCGCGCTGTACGTCGCCTCGTACTGCGCGGGCCGCTTCTGGATCGAGTACATGCGCGTGGACGACGCGCACGAATTCCTCGGCCTGCGCCTGAACAACTGGACCGCGCTCGTCGTCTTCCTGCTCGCCGTGGTGTACCTCGTGCTCTCGGCGCGGATGCGGCCCGGCCGGGAGGAGATCGTCGAACCGGTTCCCGGTGGTGGCGTCCCCGGCGGTGACAAGGCCGAGCCCTCGGTCGCCCTGTCCAAGCCCGGCTCCGACAAGCCCGGCGCCGACAAGTCGGACCCCGACAAGCCCGGCTCCGAGAAGGCAGGCTCCGACGGTGAGGCGGAGTCCGCTGCCAAGGGCTGAGGCGGGCGGCTAGGGCGCGCGGCGCGACAGGGCCAGGATCCTGCCTGCCTCCTCCACCACCGCGCGGTCCACGAAGCGGCCGTCGGGCAGCGCCTGCGCGCCCTGCTCGGTGGCCGCCGCCTTGAGGACTTCCTCCGCCCGTTCGACCTCCTGCGGAGTCGGCAGGTACGCGCGCTCGATGACCGGCAGCTGACGCGGGTGGATCGCCGCGCGGCCGAGCAGGCCGAGCGCGCGCCCCCGGGCACAGGACGCCGCGAGGCCCTCGGTGTCGCGGACATCGGGATAGACCGACTGGGCGGGCGGCGCGAGCCCCGCGGCCCGTGCCGCCACGACCACCCGGGAGCGGCACCAGTCGAGACCCGCCTCCTCCCGCACGCCGAGGTCGGCGCGGAGGTCCGCCTCGCCGATGGACAGGCCGCGCAGCGCCGGATGGGCAGTCGCGACGGCGAAGGCCCGCTCCACGCCCAGGGCCGATTCGAGCAGGGCGTACAGGGCGGGGGCGCCGCCCTCCAGCGGAGCGGCCCGTTCGGCGGTGCGGACCACGTCGTCGGCCGACGTGACCTTGGGCAGCCGCAGGCCCGCGAGGCCGGGCAGCGGGGCGAGGGCCTCCAGGTCGGCGTCGGACAGGGGAGTGCCGAGGGCGTTCACGCGGACGTGGACCGGCACGGGGTGCGGCTCGGCGAGCAGGTCGACCGTGGCCTCGCGGGCGTACGCCTTGCGGCCCTGCGCCACCGCGTCCTCCAGGTCGACGATCACCACGTCCGCGCCCGCGAGGAGTGCCTTGGCCACCACCTCGGGCCGGTCGCCGGGAACGTACAGCCAGGTCAGCGGGTGCGGTCTCACAGGGCACCCGCCGTGCGCAGCGCGGTGATCTCCCCGGCCGTCAGGCCGAGTTCGGTGAGGATCTCGTCGGTGTCGGCGCCGTGCGCCCGCCCCGCCCAGCGGATCGCGCCGGGCGTCTCGGAGAGACGGAACAGGACGTTCTGCATGCGCAGGGGGCCGAGGTCCGGGTCGGGGACCGTGGTGAGGGTGCCCAGGGCCGCGTACTGCGGGTCCGTCATGACGTCCCGTACGTCTTGTACCGGGGCCACCGCCGCCTCCGCCTTCTCGAAGGCCTCGACGACCTCGGCGCGGGTGTGCCGGGAGATCCAGGCGCCGACCGCCCCGTCGAGGACGTCCGCGTGCGCGGCGCGCCCGGCGCCGGTCGTGAACCAGGGCTCGTCGATCAGCTCGGGGCGGCCGACCAGGCGCATCACGCGTTCCGCGATCGACTGGGCCGACGTGGACACCGCCACCCAGCCGCCGTCGGCCGTGCGGTAGGTGTTGCGGGGCGCGTTGTTCGTCGAGCGGTTGCCGGTGCGCGGCTGTACGTGACCCAGCTGGTCGTACCAGAGGGGCTGCGGGCCTAGGACGGTGAGGATCGGCTCGATGATGGCCATGTCGACGACCTGGCCCCGGCCCGTGCGGTCGCGGGCCGTCAGGGCCGTCATCACCGCGTACGCCGTGGCGAGCCCCGCGATGGAGTCCGCGAGGCCGAACGGCGGCAGCGTGGGCGGCCCGTCGGGCTCGCCGGTCACCGCCGCGAAGCCGCTCATCGCCTCCGCGAGGGTGCCGAAGCCGGGGCGGCGCGCGTACGGCCCGAACTGCCCGAAGCCCGTGACGCGGGCCAGGACCAGGCGCGGGTTGGCCGCGCTCAGCTCCTCCCAGCCCAGGTCCCACTTCTCCAGGGTGCCGGGGCGGAAGTTCTCCACGATCACGTCCGCCCCGGCGGCCAGGCGCAGCAGGGTGGCCCGGCCGCCGGGTGTCGACAGGTCGAGCGTCATCGTGCGCTTGTTGCGGCCCAGCAGCTTCCACCACAGGCCGATGCCGTCCTTCGCCGGGCCGTGGCCCCGGGACGGGTCGGGGCGCGTGGGGTGCTCGACCTTGACGACCTCCGCGCCGAAGTCGCCGAGGAGGGTGGCGGCGAGCGGGCCCGCGAAGAGGGTGGCGAGGTCGACGACGCGCAGGCCGTCCAGCGGGGGCCGCGTCACCGGTCCGCCTCCACCGGGGCTTCGGCCCGGGTGTCGGCCTCCGCGTCGATCTCCGCGCGGTACGGCATGGCGGCCGTCGCGCCCGGGCGCCGCACGGACAGCGCGGCGGCGGCCGAGGCCCAGGCGAGCGCGGACGGCATGGGTCTGCCCTCGCCGAGCACCACCGCGAGCGCGCCCACGAAGGTGTCGCCCGCGCCCGTCGTGTCCACGGCCGTGACCCGGGGCGCGGGCACGGTGACCGGTTCGGCGCCGCGTGCCGCGTACAGGCTGCCCTCGGCGCCGAGCGTGACGACGACCTCCGGGACCCGGTCGAGGAGTGCGTGGGCCGCCGCGTGCGGGTCGAGGGCCCCGGTGAGGGCCGCGGCCTCGTGTTCGTTGGGGATCAACAGGTCGGTGGCGTCCAGGAGTTCGGGCGGAAGGCTCCGTGCGGGCGCGGGGGTGAGGACGGTGCGGACGCCGTGTTCGCGGGCGTGCCGCGCGGCGGCGACGACGCCGTCGAGCGGGACCTCCAGCTGGAGCAGGAGCAGGTCGGCGGAGGCGATGAGGGCCTCGTCGCCGTGGGTCAGACCGGTCAGGGCGGCGTTGGCGCCGGGCACCACGACGATCGCGTTGCCACCGCCGTCGTCGACGACGATGTGCGCGGTGCCGGTCGCGCCCTCCACCGTGCGCAGCAGATCGGTGTCCACGCCGCAGTGGTCGAGCGCGGAGCGCAGCTGGCTGCCGAAGGCGTCGGTGCCGACCGCGCCGATCATCGAGACGGTGGCGCCCGCGCGGGCCGCGGCGACGGCCTGGTTGGCGCCCTTGCCGCCGGGGAAGGTGCGGAACTCGCGGCCGGTGACGGTCTCGCCGCGCCGCGGGGCCTCGGGCACGTAGGCGACCAGGTCCATGTTGGTGCTGCCCAGGACGACGATGTGGGGGGCCATCAGGGGGACATCTCCTCTGCTGGGTGATGCTGCGTCAGTTCGTAGGTCAGATCGGCAAGTTCGGTGAAGCTGACGCCGTCGAAGGCGCCGACGGACGTGGCGAGGCGGTTCTTCAGCGGTGCCGTCCAGCGGTCCGGGAGCGCGTCCGGGTGCCCGGCGAGCAGGCCCGCGACCGAGCCGGCCGTCGCGCCGTTGGAGTCCGTGTCCCAGCCGCCGGCGACCGCGCGCGTGATGGAGCCGGTGAAGTCGCCGTCGGCGTGGGTGAGGGCGGCGGCGAGCAGGGCCGCGTTCGGGACGACGTGTACCCAGTGGTAGTGGTCGTACGCGGCGTGCAGCGCGTCGGCGATGTCGTCGAAGTCACGCGTCGTACGGGCCAGTTCGATGCCGTGGCGGACCGCCGCGGCGAGCCGGGAGCCGGGCGGGACCACCGTCAGGCCCGTGGCCAGGCAGTGGTGGACGTCGCCGCCGCCGGCCGCGGCCTGCGCGATCGTGGCCGCCGCGAACATCGCGCCGTACACGCCGTTGCCGGTGTGCGTCAGGCACGCGTCCCGGCGGGCCTGCTCGGCGGCGGCCCCGGGGTCGCCGGGGTGGGTCCAGCCGTGCGCGTCCGCGCGGATCAGGGCGCCGACCCACTCGCGGAACGGGTTGCGGTGCCGGGCCGTTCGAGGTGGTACGACGCCGTTGAGGAGGTTGCGGTACGCGACGCGCTCGGCGGTGAAGGTGCGGGCGGCGGGGAGTTCGTCGAGCCAGAGCGCGGCCACGTCCGCCGTGGTGAAGGCGGGGCCGTGGCGGCGCAGGAGCAGCAGGTTGAGGAGCGGGTAGTTGAGGTCGTCGTCCTCGGGCATGCCGTCGATGTTCTCGGCCAGGGAGGTGGCGGCGGAGCGGCGGTTCCAGGGGTGGCGTGCGATCAGCTCGGGCGGGACGCCCCTGGCGGTGAACCAGGTGTCCAGGGGCCAGTTGCCCGCGGCCTTGGCCAGGGCGCGGATGCCGTGCAGGGGGAGCTTCTCCACAGGCTTGCCCAGGAGGCAGCCCGCGGCTCTGCCGAGCCAGGCGGCGTGGACGCGGTCGCGGTGCCCTCGCGGGGGCGCCCCGGCTCCGGCGAGCCGCGCGCTCGTCCTCGAACACGGGACGGGCTTGATGTCCGCTTCCGGGCCGTCCAGTTCCGCCAACAGCTCTTCCGCCAGGGCCCGGAGGTGGGGTGGGGCCGGTTGGGGGGACGTGCCCGAGTGGGGTGGGGTCGGGTCGCCACCCGCTGCCAGCCACCGGGCCCGGGCCTCGGTGACGTCGCGGCCCTCCTCCTGGGCCTGGCGGAGTTCGTGGGCGATGAGGTCCTCGGGCTGTAGCCAGGTGAGGCGCATCAGGGGGCGCCGCCCGTCAGGGCCGTGAAGGCGTGCTCGTGGGCGCGGCGGCGGGCCCTGTCCCTGGCGAAGACCTCCTCGGCGACCGCCGTCAGGGCCCGGGCCGGGGCGTGCAGGTCCAGGCGGCTGGCCTCGGCCACCCGCTTCGCCCAGTCGGGCGGGACCGCGGCCTCGCCGCCCAGGGCGCCCGCGAGCGCGCCGCCCATGGTGGCGATCGAGTCGCAGTCGCGGCCGTAGTTCACCGAGCCGAGCACGGTGGCGCGGTAGTCGCCTTCGCCGATCAGGAGCATGCCGAGGGCGACGGGGAGTTCCTCGACGGCGTGCAGCCGCGAGGGGCGGCGGGCGCCCAGGGACGGGGCGCGGTAGTCGGGGCCGACGGTGTCGAAGGGGGCGACCGCCGCGCGCAGCGGGCGCAGCGCCGTCTCGTACGCCCGGTGGCGGGCCGCCGCGTCCGCCACCGCCTCGATCGCCGCCCGCGTGCCGTCCTTGGCCAGCGCCAGGCAGGTGTCGATCACCGTGGTGGGTGTCGCGCCGGGCGCGCAGGCCGCCGCGACCGCCGCCGCGAAGACGCCCGCCGCCTCGCGTCCGTACGACGACTGGTGCGCGCCCGCGATGTCCACGGCCTCGGCGTACGCGGCCTCGGGGTGGGCGGCGTTGACCAGGCCGACCGGGGCCATGTACATCGCCGCGCCGCAGTTGACGATGTTGCCCGCGCCCGCCTCGCGCGGGTCCACGTGGCCGTAGTGCAGGCGGGCGACGAGCCACTTCTCGGCGAGGAAGAGGCGGTGCAGGGGCAGGGCCTCGGCTTCCAGTTCCGGGATCCAGCGCGGGTTCGTCATCAGATCGGGGACCAGGTGGTCGGCGATCGCGTACGCGTCCAAGTGGTCGCGTACGGCGGCGTAGACGCGGACCAGCGCGTGCGTCATCAGGGTGTCGTCGGTGACGTGGCCGTCGCCCTTGTGGTACGGGGCGAGCGGGCGGGCGGTGCGCCAGGCGTCGCCGTGCCAGGGGCCGACGATGCCGTGGACGGGGCCGCCGTGCCGGTCCGCGATCTGCTCGGGGGAGTAGCCCTCCACGGGGCCGCCGAGCGCGTCGCCGACGGCCGCGCCCACGAGGGCGCCGGTGACGCGGTCCGCGAGCGCCGTCCTCTTCGGTGGTGGCATGTCTGGATCGCCCTCCTGGGGTGGTCAGTTCGTACGGGTCAGATGTCCGGCCAGCTCCACCAGGTCGGTACCCGCGAGGCGGGGCAGGGCGCAGCCGGACAGGGTGCGGCAGGCCGCGCGCCAGCTGTCGGGGATCGCGGCGGCCGTGCCCAGGACGCCGGTCAGGGCACCGGCGAGCGCGGGCGCCGAGTCCGCCACGCGCGACAGACAGGCGGCGGCGGGCACCGCCTCGCGGACCCGGCCGCGGGCGGCGGTGGCCAGGGCCAGGGCGACCGGGACGGTCTCGGCTGCGGCGATGCCGTAGCTGTAGACGTGGTCGACGATCTCGTGCTCCAGGAGCGGGACGAGGGCGAACGTGGCGTCGGCCGCGGGCGCGCAGGCGCGGGCGAGCTTCACGGCGTGCCGGGCGTTGCGCCCGATCTCGGTGTGCTCGGGCAGCTGGGCGAGGGCGGCGTCCACCGCGGCGTCGGGCCCGGCGCCGCCGAGGGCGGCCGCGATCGCCGCGGCCATCGCGCGGGCGCCGTGCACGCCGTCGCCGTCCTGGGTGTAGCGGGCGTCGAACTCGGCGAGCGCGGCGGCCCGTTCGGGGTCGCCGGGGTGCACGAGGGCCAGGACGCAGGCGCGTACGCAGGCCGCGTCGTCGAAGAAGTGCGGGTTGTCGTGGCCGGTGGCGGGCGGGGTGAGGCCCGCGGCCAGGTTGCCGAGGCCCGCGCGCACGGAGATGCGGGCGCGCAGGGGGAGTACGGCGGACTCCACCTCCGGGGCGCGGGCCGCGGCGGCGGCCACCTCGCTGGCGAGGGTGTTCCAGGACAGGGCGAGGGTGGCGCGGGTGCGGCGGTCCCTGGTGAGGGCGGGGTCGAGGGTGCCGTCGGCCGCGCGCAGGACGGACTCCGCGGTGAGCGCGGCCCATTCGGCGTCGTCCGACGGGCCGAGGCGCAGGGGTTCCGGGGGCTGGTTGAGGGCGATGGGGACGGGGAGGGTGGTGGTGGCGTTGTGCTCGGCGAAGGTGTCCAGTTCGCGGGTGAGGCGGCGGGTCCAGTCGGGCATGCGGGTCGCTCTGTGGCGGGCCGATGGCCAGCCGGCGGCGTCGCCTGCCGCCAGGCCGAGCAGGAGGCCCTCGACCTGGGCTCCGTCCAGGGCTTGGCGGGCGGGGCTGCGCCCCGGGCCCCGGGGCGTGGCTGCACGGTTGCTCGGCACCTGGGGCTGTGCCCACCCTTCCCCAAGCTCTCGGCTTCGCTCGAGCAGGGGATGCCCCACTCGCCCTGCGGGACGATTGCCCACAGCGAGTATGTCGGTGGGTGCCAGGAGGTCTGCTACGTCCAGGACGTGACGGCCCTTTATGGACGGGAGGCAGCTGCCCCTTACCGGGCCGATCGCCGTTGACCACTCCGGAGGGATGGCGGTGGCGCCGCAGGTCGCTCCGGCGAGGGCGCCCGCCACCGCGGCGGTCGTGTCCGCGTCGCGGCCCATGTTGACCGCCGTGAGAACCGCTGTCGCGAAGTCGCCCCCGGCGGCCGCGTACGCGCCGAAGGCGAGGCCCACCGCCTCGGGCGCCAGGTCCGTCCAGGGGTAGCCGCCGATGACGACCGCCGAGCGGACCGCGCGTTCGCCCCGGTGGGCGACCGCGACGGCGCGGCGCAGGGAGCGCGAGGTCCAGGAGTCGTACGGGATGACGGACAGGGCCGCCGCGACCACGGACTCCACCGGGGCCCCGGCCATCGCCGCCGCGACGCCCGCCGCGACGGCCCGGCCGCCGTGGATGCCCTCGCCGTCGTGGCTGACGGTGCCGTCGACGGTGACCAGGCGTGCCGCCTCGGCGGGGCGGCCCGCGGCGAAGATGCCGAAGGGCGCGGCCCGCATCGCGAGGCCGTCGCTCCAGGCGTGCCGGTGCTGGGCGGAGATGGGGGCGGCCAGGCCCCTGCGGAGGTTCTCCAGGGTGCCGCGTTCGCTGAACCCGGCGCCCCGGAAGGGGCCTTCGTCCAGGTCCGCGATCCACCGGTGCCAGGCGCGCTCGACGTGCGCGACGGTGAGCGCCGAGCCGTGCCGGGCGAGCAGCAGGCCGGAGAAGATCGCGTACTCGGTGTCGTCCGTGCCGGCCGGGTGCTCGACGACGTACCCGGTGATGCGGCCCCAACGGCGGCGGATCTCGGACGGCTTCAGGTTCTCGGCGGGCGCGCCGAGCGCGTCCCCGACCGCCAGGCCGAGCATCGCCCCGCGGGCCCGCTCGCGCGGACCGCCCGCGCCGTCGGGTGCCGGGACCGGGGGAACACAGGCGACGGACACCATGCCCTGCCTCCCATCGCGCTGAGTACCGCTGAGTGCCGCTGAGTCGTGCTGGAGCATCTCTGCCACGCCACGCCACTCATGTGAGCATGCGGGCGCTCAGCATCACTCCTTCGGCATGTCCGCGACGGCTCCGGACGGCCCGCCCGGGGCGGCTCACAAGGGTGTGTTTTCGCAGGTAAGTACGGCCTTCCTTGCTGGCGGGAGCGATTTTTCGCGCGTACTTTCGAGATCGCCGAAGAGATGTCAGAGCGACGTCGAGACGTTCAGAGCGACAGCAAGCGCACCAGCGAGGGGGCCGCACCATGGCGATCATCGAGACCGAAGCGACACTGCACGAGGCGCACCGCGACAATCACACCCACCGTGACGTCAACGGTGGCTGGCTGCGCCCGGCCGTCTTCGGTGCCATGGACGGCCTGGTGTCCAACCTCGCCCTGATGACGGGCGTCGCGGGCGGTGCCGTTTCGCAGCAGACCATTGTGATCACCGGGCTCTCCGGGCTCGCGGCCGGGGCGTTCTCCATGGCCGCGGGCGAGTACACGTCCGTCGCCTCGCAGCGCGAGCTGGTGCAGGCCGAACTGGACGTGGAGCGCAGGGAGTTGCGCAAGCACCCCAAGGACGAGGAGCAGGAGCTGGCCGCGCTCTACGAGTCCCGCGGCGTCGAGCCCGCGCTCGCCCGCGAGGTGGCGCGGCAGCTGTCGAGGGACCCCGAGCAGGCCCTGGAGATCCACGCCCGCGAGGAGCTGGGCATCGACCCGGGCGACCTGCCCTCGCCGGTCGTGGCGGCGGTCTCGTCCTTCGGCTCGTTCGCCCTCGGCGCGCTGCTGCCCGTGCTTCCGTATCTGCTCGGGGCCAGTGCCCTGTGGCCCGCCGTGCTGCTCGCGCTCGTCGGCCTGTTCGCGTGCGGGGCCGTCGTCGCCAAGGTGACCGCCCGTTCCTGGTGGTTCAGCGGGCTGCGGCAGCTCGTGCTCGGCGGGGCCGCGGCGGGTGTGACGTACGCCCTGGGCAGCCTGTTCGGGACGGCCGTAGGATGACCCGTCGCAGGGGTATGCGGGAGTCCGTACAAGTATCCGTTTCCGGGCTGTTTCGATCCGTCGACCGCCGGGCATGAGCCGTAAGCGCTGCGGGCAATGAGGCCTGTGGTCGCTCCGGGCCCACGGTCACCGATCTGCCCGTTCCGGCCCCCCTTCGCCGCCCTCCGACCCCGGGGCACTGTCCAGATACTGGAATGAAGTATCCGCTTTTCGAGAAGCGGCTCATCATGTAACCTGCACGAAATTTCGCCAGGGCCAACGTCGTCCCTCGCCGCCCGCGCCCCCAGAGCCTGGGAGGTGCCCCACCACGACGACGGGAGTGCCGATGCGTTCCGACGCCTGGTCGCCCATGGACGGTCGCCCCGCCCCGCAGGGCATGTACGACCCCCGGAACGAACACGACGCCTGTGGTGTCGGCTTCGTGGCCACCCTCACCGGTGAGGCGAGCCACCGGCTCGTCGAGCAGGCGCTGACCGTACTGCGCAACCTGGAGCACCGCGGCGCCACCGGCTCCGAGCCGGACTCCGGGGACGGCGCGGGCATCCTGCTCCAGGTCCCCGACGCGTTCCTGCGCGAGGCAGCAGGCTTCGAGCTGCCCGCGGCGGGCGCGTACGCCGTCGGCATCGCCTTTCTGCCCCCGCAGGCCACGGACGAAGCCGTCTCACACATCGAGACGCTGGCCGCCGATGAGGGCCTGACCGTCCTCGGCTGGCGCGAGGTGCCGGTCGCCCCGACGCTGCTCGGCGCCACCGCCCGCGCCACGATGCCGGTCTTCCGGCAGCTCTTCGTCACCGACGGGGAGAGCACCGGGCTCGCCCTGGACCGCAAGGCCTTCGTCCTGCGCAAGCGCGCCGAGCGCGAGGCCGCCACCTACTTCCCGTCGCTCTCGGCACGCACGATCGTCTACAAGGGCATGCTGACCACCGGCCAGCTGGAGCCCTTCTTCCCCGACCTGTCCGACCGCCGCTTCGCCACGGCGATCGCGCTCGTCCACTCGCGCTTCTCGACGAACACCTTCCCGAGCTGGCCGCTCGCGCACCCCTACCGCTTCGTCGCCCACAACGGCGAGATCAACACCGTGCAGGGCAACCGCAACTGGATGCGGGCCCGGGAGTCGCAGCTCGTCGGCGAGGTGTTCGGGAGCCAGGACAAGCTGGAGCGCACCTTCCCGGTGTGTACGCCGGACGCGTCCGACTCCGCGTCCTTCGACGAGGTCCTCGAACTGCTCCACCTCGGCGGCCGCTCCCTGCCGCACAGCGTGCTCATGATGATCCCGGAGGCATGGGAGAACCACGCCTCCATGGACCCGGCCCGGCGCGCCTTCTACCAGTACCACTCCACGATGATGGAGCCCTGGGACGGCCCCGCCTGCGTCACCTTCACCGACGGCACCCAGGTCGGCGCGGTCCTCGACCGCAACGGCCTGCGCCCCGGCCGCTACTGGGTCACCGACGACGGCCTCGTCGTGCTCGGCTCCGAGGTCGGCGTCCTCGACATCGACCCCGCCAAGGTCGTCCGCAAGGGCCGCCTCCAGCCGGGCCGGATGTTCCTCGTGGACACCGCCGAGCACCGCATCGTCGAGGACGACGAGATCAAGGCCGGCCTCGCCGCCGAGCAGCCGTACGAGGAGTGGCTGGAGGCCGGCATCATCGAGCTGGGCGACCTGCCCGAGCGCGAGCACATCGTGCACACCCACGCCTCCGTCACCCGCCGCCAGCAGACCTTCGGCTACACCGAGGAAGAGCTGCGCGTGCTGCTCGCGCCGATGGCCAAGACCGGCGCCGAGCCGATCGGCTCCATGGGCACGGACACGCCGATCGCGGCCCTCTCCGAGCGCCCCCGGCTGATCTTCGACTACTTCACCCAGCTGTTCGCCCAGGTCACCAACCCGCCCCTGGACGCCATCCGCGAGGAACTCGTCACCTCGCTGCACTCCACGCTCGGGCCGCAGGGCAACCTCCTGGAGCCGACCGCCGCCTCCTGCCGCTCCGTCACGCTGCCCTTCCCGGTCATCGACAACGACGAGCTGGCCAAGCTCATCCACATCAACGCCGACGGCGACATGCCCGGCATGAAGGCCGCGACCCTCTCCGGCCTGTACCGGGTGCACGGCGGCGGCGAGGCCCTCGCCGCCCGCATCGAGGAGATCTGCGCCGAGGCCGACGCCGCCATCGAGGCCGGGGCCCGGCTGATCGTGCTCTCCGACCGGCACTCCGACGCCGAGCACGCGCCGATCCCCTCGCTCCTGCTCACCGCGGCCGTCCACCACCACCTCATCCGCACCAAGCAGCGCACCCAGGTGGGCCTGCTCGTCGAGGCCGGCGACGTGCGCGAGGTGCACCACGTCGCGCTGCTCATCGGCTTCGGCGCCGCGGCCGTCAACCCCTACCTGGCGATGGAGTCCGTCGAGGACCTCGTGCGCGCGGGCACCTTCCTGCCCGGGATCGAGGCCGAACAGGCCATCCGCAACCTCATCCACGCCCTCGGCAAGGGCGTCCTGAAGGTCATGTCCAAGATGGGCATCTCCACCGTCGCCTCCTACCGCGGCGCGCAGGTCTTCGAGGCCGTCGGCCTGGAGGCGTCCTTCGTCGAGAAGTACTTCAACGGCACCACCTCCAAGATCGGCGGCGTCGGCATCGACGTCGTCGCCCAGGAGGTAGCCGCCCGCCACGCCAAGGCCTACCCGGCCTCCGGGATCGCGCCCGCGCACCGGGCCCTGGACATCGGCGGCGAGTACCAGTGGCGCCGCGAGGGCGAGCCGCACCTGTTCGACCCCGAGACGGTCTTCCGCCTCCAGCACTCCACCCGCAACCGCCGCTACGACGTCTTCAAGCAGTACACGGACCGCGTCAACGAGCAGTCCGAGCGCCTGATGACCCTGCGCGGCCTGTTCGCCCTCAAGAGCGGCCGGCAGCCGGTCCCCGTCGACGAGGTCGAGCCCGTCTCCGAGATCGTCAAGCGTTTCTCCACCGGCGCCATGTCGTACGGCTCCATCTCCCGCGAGGCGCACGAGACGCTCGCCATCGCCATGAACCAGCTCGGCGGCAAGTCCAACACCGGCGAGGGCGGCGAGGACCCCGAGCGCCTGTACGACCCGGCGCGCCGCTCCAGCATCAAGCAGGTCGCATCCGGCCGCTTCGGCGTCACCTCCGAGTACCTCGTCAACGCCGACGACATCCAGATCAAGATGGCCCAGGGCGCCAAGCCCGGCGAGGGCGGCCAGCTGCCAGGACACAAGGTCTACCCGTGGGTGGCGAAGACCCGGCACTCGACGCCCGGCGTGGGGCTCATCTCCCCGCCGCCGCACCACGACATCTACTCCATCGAGGACCTCGCCCAGCTCATCCACGACCTGAAGAACGCGAACCCGCAGGCGCGGATCCACGTGAAGCTGGTCTCCGAGGTCGGCGTCGGCACCGTGGCCGCCGGCGTCTCCAAGGCGCACGCGGACGTCGTCCTCATCTCCGGCCACGACGGCGGCACCGGCGCGTCCCCGCTGACCTCCCTGAAGCACGCGGGCGGCCCCTGGGAGCTGGGCCTCGCCGAGACCCAGCAGACGCTGCTGCTCAACGGCCTGCGCGACCGCATCGTCGTGCAGACCGACGGCCAGCTCAAGACCGGCCGCGACGTCGTCATCGCCGCGCTGCTCGGCGCCGAGGAGTTCGGCTTCGCGACCGCGCCGCTCGTGGTGTCCGGCTGCGTCATGATGCGCGTCTGCCACCTGGACACCTGCCCGGTCGGCATCGCCACGCAGAACCCCACGCTGCGCGACCGCTTCAGCGGCAAGGCCGAGTACATCGTGAACTTCTTCGAGTTCATCGCCGAAGAGGTCCGCGAGCTGCTCGCCGAGCTGGGCTTCCGCTCCATCGAGGAGGCCGTCGGCCACGCCGAGTTGCTCGACACCACGCGGGCCATAAACCACTGGAAGGCCCAGGGCCTCGACCTGGAGCCGCTGTTCCACGTCCCGGACCTGCCCGAGGGCGCGGTGCGCCACCAGGTGGTCGCGCAGGACCACGGCCTGGAGAAGGCGCTCGACAACGAGCTGATCAGGCTCGCCGCCGACGCCCTCGCCGCGCACTCCCAGGAGGACGCCCAGCCCGTCCGCGCGCAGGTCGCCATCCGCAACATCAACCGCACCGTCGGCACCATGCTCGGCCACGAGGTGACGAAGAAGTTCGGCGGCGCGGGCCTGCCCGACGACACCATCGACATCACCTTCACCGGCTCGGCGGGCCAGTCCTTCGGCGCCTTCGTGCCGCGCGGCGTCACGCTGCGCCTGGAGGGCGACGCCAACGACTACGTGGGCAAGGGACTCTCCGGCGGCCGCGTGATCGTCCGCCCGGACCGGGGCGCCGACCACCTCGCCGAGTACTCCACCATCGCGGGCAACACCATCGCCTACGGCGCGACCGGCGGCGAGCTGTTCCTGCGCGGCCGCACCGGCGAACGCTTCTGCGTGCGCAACTCCGGCGCCACGGTGGTCTCCGAGGGCGTGGGCGACCACGGCTGCGAGTACATGACCGGCGGCCACGCCGTGGTCCTCGGCGAGACCGGCCGCAACTTCGCGGCGGGCATGTCCGGCGGCGTCGCGTACGTGATCGACCTCGACCGCGACAACGTCAACGCCGGGAACCTGGCGGCCGTCGAGCCGCTCGACGCCACCGACGAGCAGTGGCTGCACGACGTCGTGCGCCGCCACCAGGAGGAGACCGGCTCCACGGTCGCCGCGAAGCTGCTCGCGGAGTGGGACGTGGCCGTGACCCGCTTCAGCAAGATCATCCCCAGTACGTACAAGGCAGTGCTCGCCGCCAAGGACGCCGCCGAGCGAGCCGGACTCTCCGAGTCCGAGATCACCGAGAAGATGATGGAGGCGGCGACCCATGGCTGATCCGAAGGGCTTCCTGAACCACGGCCGTGAGGTCGCGCGGACCCGCCCGGTGGGCGAGCGCGTCCAGGACTGGAACGAGGTCTACGTCCCGGGCTCGCTGCTCCCGATCATCTCCAAGCAGGCCTCGCGCTGCATGGACTGCGGCATCCCCTTCTGCCACAACGGCTGCCCGCTGGGGAACCTGATCCCCGAGTGGAACGACTACGCCTACCGCGAGGACTGGTCGGCGGCCCAGGAGCGGCTGCACGCCACGAACAACTTCCCGGAGTTCACCGGGCGGCTCTGCCCGGCCCCCTGCGAGTCGGCGTGCGTCCTCGGCATCAACCAGCCGGCCGTGACCATCAAGAACGTCGAGGTCTCGATCATCGACAAGGCGTGGGAGACGGGCGACGTGGCGCCGCAGGCGCCGGAGCGCCTCAGCGGCAAGACGGTCGCCGTCATCGGCTCGGGCCCGGCCGGGCTCGCCGCCGCGCAGCAGCTCACCCGGGCGGGCCACACCGTCGCCGTCTACGAGCGTGCGGACCGCATCGGCGGGCTCCTGCGCTACGGCATCCCCGAGTTCAAGATGGAGAAGCGGCACATCAACCGCCGCATCGAGCAGATGCGCGCGGAGGGCACCAAGTTCCGCACCGGCGTGGAGATCGGCCGCGACATCGACGCGGCGAAGCTGCGCAAGCGCTACGACGCCGTGGTCGTCGCGGCGGGCGCCACCACGGCCCGCGACCTGCCGGTGCCCGGCCGCGAGCTGAAGGGCATCCATCAGGCGATGGAGTACCTGCCGCTGGCCAACAAGGTCCAGGAGGGCGACTACGTCACCACGCCCGTCTCCGCCGAGGGCAAGCACGTCGTCGTCATCGGCGGCGGCGACACCGGGGCCGACTGCGTGGGCACCGCGCACCGCCAGGGCGCGGCGTCCGTGACCCAGCTGGAGATCATGCCCCGGCCCGGCGAGGAGCGGGCGCCCGGCCAGCCCTGGCCGACCTTCCCCATGCTGTACAAGGTCACCTCGGCCCACGAGGAGGGCGGCGAGCGCGTCTACTCCGTCTCGACGACCCACTTCGAGGGCGACGAGGACGGGAACGTGCAGTGGCTGCACCTGGTCGAGGTCGCCTTCGTGGACGGCAAGCTGACCCAGAAGCCGGGCACCGAGCGGCGCATCCCGGCGCAGCTCGTGACCCTCGCGATGGGCTTCACCGGCACGGACCGGGAGAACGGTCTGGTGGACCAGTTCGGCATCGACCTGGACGAGCGTGGCAATATTGCCCGTGACGGTGACTTCCAGACCAGCGTGCCGGGCGTCTTCGTCGCGGGTGACGCGGGCCGTGGCCAGTCGCTGATCGTCTGGGCGATCGCCGAGGGCCGCTCGGCCGCGCGCGGTGTGGACCGCTTCCTCACCGGCGCGAGCGACCTCCCGGCGCCGATCCGTCCCACGGACCGTTCCCTGACGGTCTGACCCCCCGGACCTGACGGTCCGGCTCTTGAATGTCCCGTACAACGGCGTACGGAACTGAGCGCGGCGTCCGCCATGTCCCCGACCGGACCTATGGCAGGCGCCGCGCACCCATGCCCGCCGCTGCCGGGGCTACCTCTCCGCGTGGAGATAGCCGAACTCCGCACGCCGGAAGTGCGGGCGCAGTGGCTCGCCGGGGGCGATGGCGGTCCGGCAGCGGGCGCAGCGTATCGGCGGGTGGCCTGCCCGTTCCCGCACGGCCAGGTGCGCCGCGCCGAGGGCCCGGCCTTCCGCGCACGGGCCGTACGGGCACCGCGGGCACGTCACGGTGTGGTCGTACCAGGCGAGGTAGGTCGTGAGGGAGTTCGTCCTGGTCTCGCAGCAGCTCAGGCAGCCGTGCGGCCGGAGGGGGCCGGGGCCGCCGAGGTCGATCCCCTCGCCGGGTGCGAACTCGTACGCGCACCAGACGCAGGCGCCGCCGGACAGCCGCGCCGCGTCGAGCGTGTCGAGCTGAGGCAGGGCGGCGAGGAGCACCACCGGCTGGGGTTCAGGCATGCCGACCTGCCCTGGCCGGGCCCGTGGCGGCCGTGTGGCCGCCTTCGACCCAGGCGGTGTGCAGGCGGATGCCTTCCGAGCAGTCGGCGAGGATGCCGAAGTGCCGGTGCGGGCAGGTGTCCAGGTGCTCGCGGTAGGCCTGGTACGGGCCCTTCGGATCGTCGAGGTCGCTCATGGCCGGCTCACCGGCCGCAGCGGATCGGCGGTGGCCAGCAGCGTGCGCAGGGCCGTGACGTCGCAGAGGTTCCCGGGGTGTTCCGGCGGCACCACCCAGCTCATCAGGTAGGCGATGCGTCCTACGCGGGGGACACCGAGGAAGGTGCCGGTGCTCAGGCGGACCTCCGGGCCGGTCCACTCCGCGCCCGGGGCCACCAGGAAGTAGTACGCGCCCAGCGGGCTGCGCAGGTCCCGGATCACCGGGCCGCGCAGCCAGTCCCGCAGCGCTGCCGCCACCCTGGCGGGCTCCTCACCGGCCACCGCGGCGTGCACCCGCTGAGCGGGTACGCGTACGGCGTCGAAGCACCGCCCCAGCGGGATCATCGCCACGTAGGCGTCCGACCACTCCCGCCGGGCCCTGCCCGGCAGGGGGTGAGCCTGGGCCAGCCAGTCAGCGATCAGCCGGTTCTCCGCTTGTGTGTTCACCGGATTGCCTCCGATCGCGGGTCGGCCTCGGTCGGCCCCTGCGATGCGGCTCTTTTTTGGGTGGCGTCCACGGATTGCCCCTATCGTCGCTGATCAGGTGTAACAGCGACGGTAGGAGGGGCTCGGCCCGGACAGAGGTAGGGTCCTGACCCTCTCCCGCAGGGGTACGGTTCCTACCCCTTAGGTGATCAGGCGGGTACCCCGAGTTCCTGCGCCAACTGGGCGGCGTCTTCCCGCACCATCCGCGGCCCCGATTTCGCCAGGCCGGGCAGAGCGCCACGGGTGAACAGGTTGTACTGGATCGTTTCCGGCGATTCGTCGAACGCCTTCTTCAGATAGGCCGTGGCTGCCGCGCCTTCTCCGAGCAAGGTGTGGGCTCGGGCCGTTTCGATCAGGTGGTAGGAGCGGCGCGTGGCCGAGGGGATGGTGCGTAGGTCCAGCCGGGCAGCGACGTCGAGAGCCTTGGCGGGTTGGACCAGGTCGTTGTACATGGTGATCGCGTAACCATCGACGACACCACGGCCGAAGATCAGCCATGGGTGCGCGTAGTCGTCGC
The DNA here is from genome assembly GCF_056431945.1 of Streptomyces sp. NPDC045778. Taxonomy (NCBI): domain Bacteria; kingdom Bacillati; phylum Actinomycetota; class Actinomycetes; order Kitasatosporales; family Streptomycetaceae; genus Streptomyces; species Streptomyces sp. NPDC045778. Next base: position 121,985 of record NZ_JBWKJZ010000015.1, on the reverse strand, counting down.
CGAGCCGCTTCGCAGCTGCGTCCGCCTTGTCCCAGTACCGCCATGCGTCGCCCGCCTGCCCGGTCTTCGCGTAGGACAGGGCGACGGCGAGGTACAGCAGCCCGCGGCGCGCGATGTGATCTGGATCCTCCTTGCCGGTAAGGAGAACGGAAGCCTGTTCGGCGAGGTCGACGCGGGCCTCGGCGGCCTCGCCCGCGTCGCGGTGGACGTGGTTGACGTACCACGCGGCGGCTGCGATCGCGCGCGGACTGTCGGCGTCCTGAGCGGCGGTCATGGCGCGGTCTCCAGTGAGCATGACCAGGTCCGGGGCGGGTTGGAAGCTGAGGAAGAGCTGCGCGAGGTGGTTCGCCTCGGCCTCGGCCACCAGCGCGCGGCGGCGGTCGGCGCCCTCCAGCATCCGGGCGGCGTGCCGGGTGTCGTCCAGCAGCGCCGGGAGCAGCTGGGCGATACGGGTGCGGTGCCCGATCGTCCGTTGCCCGGCACGCTCATCGCGGGCGTGCCACAACTTCCACACCTGCCGCAGCCGCGCGATGAGCACATCGGCGGGCTCCGGTTGCCGCTCGGCCGGTGTCAGCCGGTACCTGGTCAGCGCCTGCTTGATGAGCGGCAGTTGGCCGTGCTCGGCCTTCGTGTACGTGGCGGCCGCAATGCGGTTGTCGCCTGTGAGTTCGGTGATGTCCTCAACGCCCAGGACCTGGGCGAGCTTCAGGAGCTTGGGCAGTCGGGGCATTCCGATCGCCCCCCGCTCGATGGCCTTGACCCACTCCACGGAGTGGCCCATGACGTCTGCCACGTAGGCGCGGGTTCGGCCGGCACGGGTGCGTGCGCGCTGCACGCGCTGGCCGAAGGTGAGCTGCGGTAGCGAGTCGGTGTCGGTGGTCTCGGGCATGCTGGTGCCTCCGTTCAGAGCTCGACACTCAAAACGGTACGCCTGACGGCCCTCGCCCATACGGGGCCGTCGCGCTGCTGATGCTCGGCCCGGCCCGGGCGCGGCGGGGGCACCTGCTGCCCGGAGGGCCCCGGTGCCCCCCGCCGGGCGGCAGATGTGCGGCAAACGGGTGGGACCGGGGAGGCGATACGCCGTGCGGCGGCGCCGTGCGACACCGTCGCAGTACAGCGATAGCGCACCGCGCAACGGTGATTACGGTTCGGCCGCTTCCCCGAAAGGGTCTAGACCGCCAACACCCTGCGTGAGCACAATCGCTCCCACTACAAGAACCTGAAGGGGGCCGGCATGAAGCGACGTGTCATCGCGGCGGGTTGTATCGCCCTGACGCTCGGTCTGACCGCAACCGCGTGCGGCGATGACGGCGACGGGGACAACGGCGACAAGGCCGACGGCAAGGGCAAGACGCTCACCGTATGGATCATGGAGGGGACCAACCCCGACCCCCGGCCCTTCTTCAAGGAGGTCGGCGCGGCCTTCGAGAAGAAGACCGGTGCCAAGATCAAGGTCGAGTACCAGCAGTGGACCACCGCCCAGAAGAAGTTCACGACGGCCATCGAGGGCGGCGAGGACCAGGTCCCGGACGTCGCCGAGGTCGGCACCACGTGGGTGCCGCAGTTCGCCGAGACCGGCGCGCTCGTCGACGTCACCGACGACCTGAAGAAGTCGGGCCTGTCGAACGACCTGGTGGAGGGCCTGAAGGACGCGGGCACCCTGGACGGCAAGCAGTACGGCATGCCGTGGTACGCGGGTGTGCGGTCCATCGTGTACCGCAAGGACGTCTTCGAGAAGCACAACCTGAAGCCGCCGACGACCTGGCAGGAACTCCAGAAGACGGCGAAGACGCTCAAGGAGAAGGAGCCGGACAAGATCGCCTTCCCGGTGGCGGGCGGCGCGGAGATGTTCGCGACGGCCTTCGTCTGGGGCGCGGGCGGTGAACTCGCCACCCAGCAGGGCGACAAGTGGAAGTCCGCCATCAACTCGCCCGACGCCGTGAAGGGCCTGAAGTTCTACACCGACCTCGCGCGCAAGGACAAGGTCTCCCCGGCCAAGGTCAACACCTGGACGGAGAAGGAGGTCGGCGACGCCTGGAACAAGGGCGAGATCTCCATGTCGGTCGGCGGCAACTGGACCCCCAAGGCCATCATCGAGGCGAACCCGAAGCTCAAGGGCAAGCTCGGCGCCGTGCCGATCCCCGGCCAGAACGGCGGCATGAGCAAGTCCTTCCTCGGCGGCTCCTACCTGTCCGCGTTCAACACGGACAAGAAGGAACTGGCATGGGAGCTGGTCAAGTTGATGACCACCGGTGAGTTCGCCGCCAAGTGGGCCAAGCAGACCAACTATTTCCCCGGCCAGAACTCCGAGCTGAAGAAGATCGAGGCCCAGAAGGACCCGCTGGTCGAGCCGTTCGCGAAGCAGATGATCGAGGCCGGTGCCACCGTCCCGAAGACCAAGGCGTACGGCGAGATCCAGGCCTCGCAGGTCATCACCGGCATGGTCCAGGCGATCCTCACGGGCAAGTCGTCCGTCCAGGACGCCGCGGACAAGGCGGCGAAGGACATGGACGACATCTTCGCCAAGGACAAGTAACCGAAAGACGAGTCACGCCGTGAAAGACACGCTCGTCAGCGACGGGCCGGAGGTCACGCCCTCGGTCCGGCCGCCCACAGACGACGGGGGCGCCGAAGTCGCGCGCCGCCGCAAGAAACTGGTCACCCTCACCCGGCCCTGGCTGCTGCTCACCCCCTCGCTGATCGTGCTCGCGGGGCTGCTGCTGTGGCCCCTGATCCAGGTCGGCAAGCTGTCGCTCCAGGACTACAAGGTCAAGTTCGGCGGCGGCGAGGGCACGTACATCGGATTCGACCACTACAAGGACCTGCTGACCGGCGACCTGCTGTGGAAGACGGTCCTGCCGAACACGGTGTTCTTCGCCTTCGCGTGCGTCGGTCTGACCGTCGCGCTCGGCACCCTCGTGGCGCTGCTGCTCAACCGGCTCGGTCCGACCTGGAAGCTGATCTGCTCGGTGTCCATCCTGGCCGCGTGGGCGATGCCCGCGGTCACCGGCACGTATGTGTGGATCTGGCTGTTCCAGCCGCAGGACGGCATGGTCAGCCAGGTCGCGGACTCGCTCGGCCTGATCGACGCGGAGACCACCAACTGGTTCACCGAGCGGCTGCCGTTCTACGCGATCGCCACGATCAACGTCGTGCACCACGGCTTCCCGTTCGTCGCGATCACCGTCCTCGCCGGGCTGCTCACCATCCCGAAGGAGCTGTACGAGGCGGGCGAGATCGACGGCGCCAACGCCTGGCAGCGGTTCTGGCGGATCACCGTGCCGAGCATCAGGCCGGTCTTCCTGGTGGTGACCATCCTGTCCACCATCTGGGACTTCAAGGTCTTCACCCAGGTCTTCCTGATGCCGGGAGGCAGCGGCTCCAATCCGGACGTCTACAACCTCGGCGTCTACTCGTACATCGAGGCGTTCGCCAAGAACGACTACGGTACGGGCGCCGCGGCCGCGGTCCTCCTGACGCTGCTGCTTCTCGTGATCACCGTCATCTACATCCGTACGCTGTTCCGGCAGGGGGAGGAGGAACTGTGAGCGTCCGCCGTACCACGCTCGCCTCGCGCATCGGCCTGCCGGTCGCGGTGATCGCGCTGCTGGTCTTCACGCTGTTCCCCGTCTACTGGATGATCTCCACGGCGCTCGACCCGAAGGCCCTCACGCGCGGCTCCGACCTGCTGCCGAGCGGCCTGACGTTCGACCACTTCGACTTCGTCTTCGACCGGGGCAACTTCGGCCAGTACCTGCTGAACTCGGCGATCGTCGGCGTCGCCACGATCGCCGCGGCGGCCGCGCTCTCGCTGTTCGCGGCGATCGCGGTGGCCCGGTTCAAGTTCAAGTTCCGCACCTCCGTGCTGATCATGGTCCTGATCGTGCAGATGGTGCCGCTGGAGGCCCTCGTCATCCCGCTGTTCATCCAGATGCGGGACTTCGAGATGCTGAACTCGCTGCTCGGCCTGTCGGTCGTGTACATCGCGCTCTCGCTGCCGTTCGCGATCTGGACGCTGCGCGGCTTCGTCGCGGCGGTGCCCAAGGAGGTCGAGGAGGCGGCGTACATCGACGGCGCGTCCTGGTTCCGCATGTTCTGGTCGGTGCTCCTTCCGCTGGTCGCGCCGGGTCTGGTGGCCACCTCGATCTTCGCCTTCATCACGGCATGGAACGAGTTCGTGTTCGCGTACACCTTCATGAAGGGCAGCGACAAGTACACGGCGGCCGTGGGCATCTTCCAGTTCTTCGGTGAGAACACCACTTCCTGGGGGCCCGTCATGGCCAGCTCCACGCTGGTCACGCTCCCGGTGATGATCTTCTTCGTGATCGTGCACCGCCGCCTCGGCTCCGGCCTCGCGGCCGGGGCGGTCAAGGGCTGAGCCCCGCCTGTACGCCCGTCCCGGGCCCGGATCTCCTCGTGGGGTCCGGGCCCGTGGTGCGCCCGGCGCGCTGGATGTGCCGCGTTGTGCCGTCGGGCGGCTGCGGGCTGTCGTGGCTGGTCGCGCCCGCGCGGCGGAGACGCAGATCGATACAGGCCCGCGCCCCTTCGGGGCGCCTGCTCAGCGCGGAAGGCGGAACGTCTCCCCGTACACCCGCCACGTCAGCGGCGTCCGCAGGTCCAGGTTCCCCTCGCGCAGGAACCGCCGCTGGGCGGTGTCGACGCGCGAGGTGTCCCGGTGGGCCTTCTCGCTCTTCATCGCCGCGCGCCGCACGTCGAGGAAGGCGTCGATGTACGCCTTCTCCGGGCCGCCCGCCGCCGGGGTCTTCGCCTTCTTCAGCGCCGCGTCGCGCAGGCCGTAGAAGCCCTTCGGGCCGGTGCCGGGACCGTGCATGACCATCGCGTCGTAGTACACGAACTGCCCGAGCGCGCCGAGTCCGTCGCGCGCGGCCATGCGGACCGCCGGGTCGAAGTAGAGGCGGTCGCGCACCGCGTCCTGGGCGCGCTGGAAGGCGGGCCGCCGCGCCTCGCGCGACCAGGCCCGGGTGAAGGGCCGCCCCAGGCCCTCGTGCGAGTCGCTGCCGTCGACCGCGCGCAGGGCGGGCAGGAAGCGGGCCAGGCCGTTGCCTGGGTGGTCCTCGGTGTAGCCCTCGACGAGCTTCAGGAGGTCGTGGGTGCCGGTGCAGAAGCCGATGATGCCCGCGGTGTAGCCGCGGCCGTCGCCTATGTCCTCGATGTAGCCGTACTGGCCGCGCCAGTCGAGCGTCGAGTTCTCCGCGCTCGCGACGAGCTTCATCGCCAGCTCCTTCTTCGCGGGCGCCGCGAGAGCCGGCGTCCCCTTGGCGTCCGTACGCGCGTCGACCGACGACCCGTCCTCGTCGTAGGGCCGCGCGGCGGCGGGCCGGTCCTTCGCCCGGCTCGCGGAGCCGTCGGCGGAGCACGCGACCGCGGTGACGGCGAGGGGGACGACTGCGAGAAGAAGCAGACCAGCGCGTTTCATTCGGCCAAGCGTACGGGTGCGCGGGCCGGACGCCCGCGTCCCGTCCCCGCTATTGACTATTATTCAATTCCGCTCCACGCTCGGGACGCGAAGCCAGCAGCAGCCGCGTCGTGGGAGGTCCCCGTGAGCACCCGAGCAGTGGAGCAGCTGAAGACGGAGCTGGGGGCCGAACCCCCGGAAAGCGTCGGTCGGTTGGCGCCCGAACACATCGAGCGGCTCGCCGCCGCGCTGCGCCGCGAGCGCGAACGCAGGGCCTCCGGCCTCACCGAGGCGGCCGAGGACGCCCTGAAGCTGGTGCCCGCCCTGGCCCGCGGCCCGGTCCGCCGGATCCTCTTCCGCTAGGGGGCGTGGACACCGTGGACACCCTGCGCGCCAGGGCCGAGGCCCTGAAGACCGCCCGCCTCCTCGACGTCGACCCCGGCGACCTCGCCTTCCTGGGCGAACTGCCCGCCGACGACGTACGCCGCTTCCGCGCCGACTGCGTCGCCGCGCTCTTCGACCGGTCGCCGGAGATGCTCGACCGCATCGCGTCGGCCACCAAGCTCGTGCCCGCCGGGGTCGCCGCCGCCATCTCCCAGAAGGCGCTCGGGCCCCGGCTCGCCGCGGCCGTCGCCGGGCGCCTCGAACCGGCCCGCGCCGCCGACATCATCGAGAAGCTCCCCGTCGCCTTCACGGCCGAGTCCTGCGGGCACCTCGACCCGCGCCGGATCAGCGGCATCGTCGACCGGCTCGACGAGGGCCTCGTCGTCCGCATCGCCCTCGAACTCGCCGGGCGCGAGGACCACCTCACCATGGGGCGGTTCGTCGGCCATCTGCGGGACTCCGCGCTGAGCCGCATCCTGCCGCAGGTCGACGACGCGGCCGTGCTGCGCACCGGCTTCCTCGTCGACGACCCCGAACGCCTCGGTCGCATCGTCGAGTTGCTGGGCGAGGAGCGGCTCGCGACCGTCATCGCCTCCGCCGCCGCCGAAGGCCTGTGGCCCGAGGCCCTCGCCGTCGCCAGGATGGTCACCGGCGAGCAGCGCGGGCGGATCGCCTCGCTCACCGCCGCGCAGCCCGCCGAGCGCCTCGACACGCTCGTCACGACCGTGGCCGCGCAGGGCCTGTGGGAGTCGCTGCTCCCCCTGGTCGCCCTGCTGAGCGACGAGGAGCGGCGCGCGGTCGCCGCGCTGCCCGCGCTGCGTGAGCCCGGCGTCCTCGAAGGCATCGTGCCCGCCGTCGTGGCCACCGGCCTGTGGGCCGAGTTCCTGCCGCTCGTGGAGGTCCTGCCCGAGCCTTCGCGGCAGGTCGTCGCGGAGCGGGCCGGGGCACTCGGCGACGAGGACCTCGACGCGCTCGCCCGGGAGGTCGACAAGCGGGACCTGTGGGGCCTGGTCCTGCCCCTGGTCGAGCTGATGTCCGACGAGGCGAAGACCAGGATCTTCGCCCTCCCGTCCTTCCGCGACGCCACGCCGTAGCCGCAGGGGTCCCGCCTTCCCCGTCCCGGTGCGGGCCGTGCGGGCCCGGTGGGGGAAGATGGCCGCGTGACCAGCGTGACCAGCGTGACCAGCGGGGCGGCGGGCCCCCAGGACCCCGGCGGGGGGCCGGCGTGAGTGCGGCGATCAGCCTCCGCAAGGTCGAGGAGACGGCGCCCGCGCTCGTCAGCCTCTACAAGGCGGCGGGCGCCTCCGTGCGCGAGCACGGCCTGGCGGGCGAGCGCGCCGCCGTCTACCTCGTCGTCGACCACTCCGGATCCATGCGGCCGTACTACAAGGACGGCAGCGTCCAGGCCCTCGCCGACCGCGTCCTCGGCCTGTCCGCGCACCTGGACGACGACGGCGTCGTACCGACCGTGTTCTTCTCCACGGACGTCGACGCCGTCGCCGACGTGGAACTGGCCCGCCACCACGGCCGGATCGAGGAGATCGCGAGCGGCCTCGGCCACATGGGCAAGACCAACTACCACCTGGCCATGGACGCCGTCATCGACCACTACCTGGACGCCGTGGAGAGCGCGCGGGCCGGCGGCGGAGACCCGCCCGCGCCCGCGCTCGTCGTCTTCCAGACCGACGGCGGCCCCCTCGACAAGGCAGCCGCCGAGCGCTACTTGTGCAAGGCCGCGAAGCTGCCGGTGTTCTGGAAGTTCATCGGCTTCGGCGACCCGGGGAGCAGGCAGTTCGACTATCTGCGGCGCCTGGACGACCTGGCCGTGCCCGAGAGGCGGGCCGTCGACAACGCCGGGTTCTTCCACGCGGGCGAGGAGCCGCGCGCGGTGCCCGACGACGTCCTCTACGACCACCTGGTGGGGGAGTTCCCGCGGTGGCTGAAGGCGGCGCGGGAACTGGGCATCGTCGCCCCGCGCGGCACCTGACCGCGCCCGCGCCCGGCCTTCAGTCCACCAGGCGCTCGCGCAGACCGAGCAGGGTACGCGCGTCCAGGCCGAGGCCCTTGGTCAGATACCCGCCGAAGCCGCCGTAGCGCCGCGTGGCCTCGGTGAGCGCCGCGTCGAGGTAGTCCGTACGGACCTCCTGGAGCGGGATGAGCAGCTCCGGCTCGCGCATGAGGCCCGACTGCCTGAGCGACTCGCGCACCCTGGCGTCGTACGCGGCGCGGAAGGTGTTGGACGCCAAGTAGTCCGCCACGGCGGTCCGTTCGGGCACGCCGACCGCGCGCAGCAGGACGTACGTCAGCCAGCCCGTGCGGTCCTTGCCCGCCGTGCAGTGGTAGAGCAGCGGCGCCGAGCCCCCGGCGGCCAGGTCGCGCAGCGTCGCGGCGAAGTGCGCGCGGCCCGTGGTGTCCGTGACGAACGCGCGGTACACGTCCCGCATGAAGGCCTCGGCCCTGCCGCCGCCGAGCAGTTCCTCCTGCTTGACCGGGTCGCGGGAGCCGATCACGGTCATGAGCTGCCGGAAGAGGCCGTTGTCCGGCACCGGCCGCGAGGTGGCGGCGAGCCCGGCGGGCAGCCGGTCCTGCCCGTCGTAGGCCACTTCCTCCGCCACGCGGAAGTCCACCACCGCGCGCAGCCCGAGCCCGGCCAGGGTGGCGACGTCGGCGTCGGTGAGCTTGCTGAGGGCGTCGGCGCGGTAGACCAGGCCGGGCCGGACCCGTTCCCCGTCGTAGGTGCGGTGGCCGCCCACGTCGCGGACGTTGACAGCTCCCTGGAGCGGGATCTGCCCCTGGTGCGCCGCCCGCTCCGCCGCGGTGTACGAGGGGCGGGGCGCGGGCGCCGCCCCCGCCGCGGGCGCGGCGCCGGTGCCGAGTACGACGAGGACGGCCGTGGCCGCCGTGAGGGTGCGAGGGGTGCCGCGCATCGGTCCGCCTTCCGCCGTGTCGTGGTCCGGTCGCGGCGGACGGTAGCGAGGGGGTCTTGAAGGGGGAAGGCGAACGCGCGGAGTATTTGACGGTCAGTCAGCTCCGGTGGCGCCCTCGCGCGGCTCCGGCCCGGCGCGCTCAGGTGTCGCAGTCCAGGACCGTGCGGCACAGGGCGCAGCGCGCCCGGACCCGCCCCCGCGCCGGGAGCCGGATCCGCTGGTGGCAGGTGGGGCAGGGGAAGGAGACCCGCAGCGGCCCGGCCGCGTCGGGCCGCGAGAAGGCGTAGGACCCGCCGGGCCGGGGAGTCGAGCCGTGGTCGAGGGCGTAGCGCCGGTCCTTGGCGTAGCGGCGCCGCCCCGCCCAGCCCGCCGCGGCCAGCGGGGGCTGCCGCTCGTCACGGCGGGCCTGCGCCAGGCCCCGCGTGTACGCGGTGTACGCCTGCGGGCTGGTGAACCACGTCTCGGGTGCCTCGCCGAACGCGAGGGCCCGCTTGGCGAGCACGTACCCGAACTCCTCCGGCGTGAGGTAGCCGAGCTTCTGCGAGGACGCGGCGTCCTCGCGGTAGGCGTCGAGCAGGAGCCAGCCCGCGCCGAGGTAGGTCGTGGCGGTGTCGGTGAGGATCTCGTTGGCACGCGTGCCGGGGAAGGTCAGGCCGAGGCGGTGCAGATACACGTGCATCACCTCGTGCGCGAGGGCCGCCCCGATGTCCCTGCGGTGGCGCCGGAAGCGGTCGTTCAGCTCGATGAAGTACTCGGGCCCCGCGGTCAGTTCGACGAACGCGGCGTGCTCCATCTCGCGGAACGACACGATCACCCGGGCGTCGGGGAGCCGCAGGTGCCGCACCATCTCGCGGGCCACGCGCTGCGCGCCGAGATACAGGTCGTCCTCGTCGCCGAAGGCCACGTCCGCGGGCGCCACGCTGGTGCCGAAGGAGTGGACGGTGTCGTACGAGAGCCGCTTGTACAGCGCGGTGACGGCCGAGCGGACCGTCTCCAGGTGGGGGTAGCCGTGCTCCACGGGCCTGTCGTTGGCCACGCCGTCCCCCCTGGGCCGCGGCGGGATCCGCTGCCGTATCCCGCGTGGATCATCCCAACTCGTCCCTACTGTACGGGTGTTGTCCGCGCGCGTAAGCAGCCCGGAAGTCGGCGGCTGGCCGAAAACCGCCCCTTGTCGGCCGCGTGTGGGCCTCCTCATAATCCAACAACGCTTTGGCGGGCTCATGCCACGCAGCGCTCCGGCGCGTGCGGCAAGGGCCCGTCGCGTCGCGCTACCCCCCACAACCCCCCATGAAGGGACAACACGTTGAAGACCGACAAGCTTCGTGGAGTCAAGAGAGCCGCCGTCCTCGGGTCGATCGCCCTCGCCGGGTTCAGCCTCCAGCCCCTCGCCGCCCAGGCCGCCCCGCACCCCGGCCCCAACCCCGGCGAGCAGGTCGTCGGCGGCACGCGCGCCGCGCAGGGCGAGTTCCCGTTCATGGTCCGTCTGTCGATGGGCTGCGGCGGCTCCCTGCTGAAGCAGGACGTCGTCCTCACCGCCGCGCACTGCGTCGACGGCTCCGGCAACAACACCTCCATCACCGCCACCGGCGGCGTCGTCGACCTCCAGAGCTCCAGCGCCATCAAGGTCAAGTCCACCAAGGTCCTGCAAGCCCCCGGCTACAACGGCAGCGGCAAGGACTGGGCGCTCATCAAGCTCGCCAAGCCGATCAACCAGCCCACGCTGAAGATCGCCACCGACACCAAGTACAACAACGGCAACTTCACCGTCGCGGGCTGGGGCGCCGCCCGCGAAGGCGGCCCGCAGCAGCGCTACCTGCTCAAGGCCACCGTGCCGTTCGTGAGCGACGCGGACTGCTCGCGCGCGTACAACGGCGACATCATCCCCGGCGAGGAGATCTGCGCGGGCAAGCTCGGCGTCGGCGGCGTCGACACCTGCCAGGGCGACTCGGGCGGCCCCATGTTCCGCAAGGACGACGCGGGCCAGTACATCCAGGTCGGCATCGTCAGCTGGGGCACCGGCTGCGCCCGCCCGGCCTACCCCGGCGTCTACACCGAGGTGTCGACCTTCGCGGCCGACATCACCAAGTACGCGGGCCAGCTCTGACGCTCCACCCCGCCACCGCGCGCCGCGCGGGGTGAGCGAAGCCGGCACGGAGCCGGGCCCCCAGCGGGGCCCGGCTCTCCGCGCGCCGGATGACCGCGTCCCGCCGCCCGTACGGAAGTGCGGCCCGACCACGTACATATGGGACACTCGTCGCGTACGAGACAGGCGACGGCGAGGCAGCGGCACATGGCGATCACGGTGGTCATCGCGGACGACCAGGAGATGGTCCGCACCGGCTTCCGCATGATCCTGGAGAGCCAGCCCGACATCGAGGTCCTCGCCGACGTCGTCGACGGCGAGGCCGCGCTCGACGCCGTCGAGGAACACGACCCCGACGTCCTGCTCCTCGACATCCGCATGCCCCGCCTCGACGGCCTGGAGGCCACCCGCCGCCTCACCGCCCGCGGCAGCCGCCCCCGCGTCGTCATCGTCACCACCTTCGACCTCGACGAGTACGTCCACGCCGCCCTGCACGGCGGCGCCTGCGGGTTCCTCCTGAAGAACGCGAGCCCCGCCATGCTGGTCGAGGCCGTCCGGGCCGCCGCCGTCGGCGACGCCCTCGTCTCACCCGCGATCACCGTGCGCCTGCTGCGCGAGCTGGCCCCCCGCAAGGCGGCCCCGGCGCCCGCCGAACCCCTCACCCAGCGCGAGCGGGACGTCGTGCGCGCCCTCGCCCGCGGCCGCACCAACGCGGAGATCGCCGCCGAGCTGTACGTGTCCCTGTCCACGGTCAAGTCCCACCTCGCGAACGTCCAGGCCAAGCTGGCCGCCCGCAACCGCGTGGAGATCGCCGCCTGGGCCTGGGAGAGCGGGCTCGCCACCAAGGCCCCGTGAGCCCGCAGTGCGCCCAGCCCTGAGACCGCCCGCCCTCGACCGGCACCCCGCCCTGCGCCACGCCGCCCGGCTGCTCCTCGCCACCGCCCTCGTGCTCCTGGTCCTCGTCGAGGGCCTCACCCTCACCCGCAACCCCACCGAGCCACGCGCAGCCCTCCTCACCGCGGGCATCGTCACCAGCCTGTGCGCCGTGCCCTGGCCGCGCCCGCCGCTCGCCGCCCGCGCCTGGACGGCCGCCGGGGTCTCCTGGGCCGCCACCCTGTACGTCTTCGCCAGCGGCAGGCCGCTCGCCGTCTGGGGCCTGGGCGAGGCCGTGGCGCTGCTCGTGCTGCTCACCGGCGTCCTGCTGCGGCTGCCCGCCCGGCGCGCCGCCGTGCTCGGGCCGCTGCTCGCGCTCGCCTGCGCGGCGGCGCCCGTGCGCGACGCCGCCCCGGGCCGCTTCACGCTCCTGTTCTCCGCACTCGCCGCCGTGGTCAGCGCCTTCTCGCTGCTGCTGCGCGGCACCGAGGCCCAGCGGGTGCGCGACACCGAGGCCGCGCGCGCCGCCGAACGCCTCGACCTCGCCCGCGAACTGCACGACCTGGTCGCCCACCACGTCACCGGCATCGTCGTGCAGGCCCGCGCCGCGAGCTTCACCGCGCCCGCCACCGCCGCCGGGGCGCCCGCCACCGCCGACACCTTCACCCGCATCGCGGACGCGGGCGACGCGGCCCTCGGCGCGATGAGCCGCCTCGTGCGCGTCCTGCGCGAAGGCGAGGCGCGCACGGCGCCCCTGCCGGGGCTCGCCGAGCTGCGCGCGCTCGCCCACACCGGTGCCGTCGCCGGGCCGCCCGTGACGGTCGAGGTGGAACACGGCCTGGAGGAGCGCCTTCCGGCCGATCTCGCGGCCACCGCCCACCACATCGTGCGCGAGGCGCTCACCAACGTACGCAAACACGCCGTCGACGCCCGAGCCGTCCACGTCACCGTGCGCCTGGCCGAGGGCGGCCTTGAGGTCCGGGTCGCCGATGACGGCGCCCCGGCGCCATCGCCCGGCCCCGGTGACCGGGGTGGGTTCGGTCTTGTCGGCCTGGGGGAGCGTGTGGGGGCCCTTGGCGGGCACCTTGCGGCGGGGCCGCGCCCGGGTGGGGGCTGGCAGGTTCGGGCCGTGCTGCCGTACGGGCAGGGGGATCCGGCCTGAGGCGCCGGTGCGCTTGCGCTGTGCTGAGTAGCTGTTCGGCTGCGGGCGCGCTGTGGCTTGTCGCGCAGTTCCCCGCGCCCCTTCGGGGCGCTCCCGCTTCGGGGCGCTGGTGACGCCCAGGCCCCGCGCTTAGTCCAACACCTTCCGTTCCTTTGTCCATGGGCGCCCCCCGCACCCCCGGCGCATCGTGACCGTCACGGATTTCGTCGTACGGAGGGTGCGTTCATGCCGTCGTCACAGCCGTCCGGGCCGAGTCGCAGAGCCGTCGTCGCCACCGGGGCACTCGCCTCACTGGGCGCCGCCGTGGGCGCGGGCACCGCGCACGCCGCGCCCGCCCCGGAGCCCCGCGCGGACGAGGCGGTGCTGCGCTCGGCCGCCCTCGACGTCCGCGTCGCCACCGCCTTCCCCCGCGTCGTGTCGTACACCGACCGCGCGAGCGGCGCCGTGCTGCACGCACAGCCCGACCCGGTCACCACACTCCTCGTCGACGACAAGGAACACACCCCCGAGGTCACCGCGACGATCCGTGACGACCGCGCCTCCTACGTCCTCACCCTCGACGGCGGCACCCGCATCGACGTGGAGATCTCCGTCCAAGGCCACCAGGTCCACTGGCGCGTCACCCGCATCGAGGACACCCCCGCCCTACGGATCGGCACCCTCCGCGTGCCCGGCCTCGCCCTGCTGTCCGTGCGCAGCGACCAGCCCGGCGCGACCCTCCTCGCCGCCCGCGTACAGCTCGACCAGGCCAAGAGCGGCGACACCCTCCTGCGGCTCGCCGCGGACACCCCCGCCCAGGCACCCACGGGCTGCGCCTACGCCGTGCTCGCCCACGACCGGCTCGGCGGAGCCGTCGAGACCAACACCGTCTACGACAAGCCCACATCCGAGACCAGCTGGGACAACGGCCGCCTGTGGCGCCAGACCCTCCGCGCCGAAGGACACACCGAAGCCCGCCTCACCCCCGGCCAGTGGACCCACCGCGCCGCCACCTCACCCGTCGACGCCACCGAACCGCTGCCCTACGCCACCGTCGTCGTCACCGGCGACCGCAACGGCGACGGCAAGGTCGACTGGCAGGACGCCGCGATCGCCTTCCGCGACATCATGGTCACCCCCCTCGGCGCCGACGAGCAGCACCTGCGCGTCGTCCCCCACATCCCCTTCAACTTCGCCTCGCAGGCCACCAACCCGTTCCTCGCCACCCTCGACGAGGTCAAACGCGTCCACCTGGCCACCGACGGCCTGCGCCAGTACACCCTCCTCAAGGGCTACCAGTCCGAGGGCCACGACTCCGCCCACCCCGACTACGCGGGCCACTACAACACCCGCGCCGGCGGCCTGCGCGACCTCAACACCCTGCTCCGCGAAGGCACCAAGTGGAACAGCGACTTCGGCGTCCACGTCAACGCCACCGAGTCCTACCCCGTCGCCCACGCCTTCTCCGAGAAGCTCGTCGACAAGAACAACGAGCAGTGGGACTGGCTGGACCAGAGCTACCGCATCGACCAGCGCCGCGACCTCGTCTCCGGCGACATCGTCCGCCGCTTCGCCGACCTGCGCCGCGACACCCACCAGGCGCTCGACACCCTCTACATCGACGTGTTCCGCGAGTCCGGCTGGACCTCCGACCGGCTCCAGCGCGCCCTGCGCGACCAGGGCTGGACCCTCACCACCGAATGGGGCCACGGCTTCGAGCGCGCCGCGGTCTGGTCCCACTGGGCCACCGAGACCGACTACGGCCCCGACACCTCGCGCGGCATCAACTCCCAGCTGATCCGCTTCATCCGCCACCACCAGAAGGACGTCTTCGCCGACAAGTGGCCCACCCTCCTCGGCATCGCCCGCATGGGCAACTACGAGGGCTGGGTCGGCAAGACCGACTGGACCGTGTTCTACGACCTGATCTGGACCCACGCCCTGCCCGCCAAGTACCTCCAGGCCCACCCCATCAGGACGTGGACCGACCACGAGATCACCTTCTTCGGCGACGGCGCCACCTCCGTGACCGACACCGGCGGCACCCGCCGCATCACCACCGGCGGCCACCCGGTGTACGACGCCGGCACCTACCTGCTGCCCTGGGAACCCCGCCGCGCCACCGACCCCGCGAAGCTCTACCACTACAACCCCCGCGGCGGCACCAGCCGCTGGACCCTGCCCCGCGGCTGGGCGGACGCCCGCACCGTGCACCTGTACCGCCTCACCGACCAGGGCCGCGTCCACGAACGCGCCCTCCCCGTACGCGCCGGGAAGATCACCATCGAGGCCCGCGCCGCACAGCCCTACGTCGTCCACCGCACCCGCGCCCGCGCCCTGCCCGACCCCGACTGGGGCCAGGGCACCCCGCTGCGCGACCCCGGCTTCCACTCCGGCACCCTCGACGCCTGGCAGGTCACCGGGCCCGCCGCCGTCGTCCGCAGCGCCCTGGGCGACCACGAACTCGTCATCGCCCCCGGCACCGCCGCCTCCGTGAGCCAGCGCCTGCGCCGCCTCGCACCCGGCTCCTACGTCGCCTCCGTACAGGTCGAGGTCGGCGAGCGGCCGGGCGAGCAGCGCACCGCGACCCTGGAGGTCCGCACCGCCGACGGCGTCACCGCCGCGAACCGGACCACCACCTCCACCGCAGGGAACTTCGTCGCCGCCGACCGCAAGCACGGCACCCGCTTCCAGCGCCTGTTCACCCCCTTCACCGTGCCCGAGGGCGGCGGACCCGTCCGGCTCACGCTGCGCGCCGCGGCCGGCCGGGCCCGCGTCCGCTTCGACAACGTCCGCGTCGCGGCCACCGCGCCCGCGCCCCGCCTGCCCCGGGGCGTCCTGTGCCGCGAGGACTTCGAGCACGTACCGCAGGGGTGGGGGCCCTTCGTCAAGGGCGACGCCGGGGGAGCCACCGACCCGCGCACCCACATCGCGCAGCGGCACGCCCCGTTCACCCAGCGCGGCTGGAACGGCAAGGCCGTCGACGACGTCGTGGACGGGGGCCAGTCCCTCAAGTCCCGCGGCGAGAACCAGGGCCTCGTCTACCGCACCGTGCCCCACACCGTGCGCTTCGCCGCCGGGAAGCGGTACCGGGTGTCCTTCCGCTACGTGAACGAGACCGCGGGCCAGTACGCGTGGGTCACCGCCGTGGACACCCCCGACCCGCGCGAACTCTCCCGCGAGCCCCTGCCGGCCGCCCACGCCCCCACCACCCACTCCTACGAGTTCACCGCGCCGGGGGAGGGCGAGGCGTGGGTGGGCCTCCGCAAGACCGGGGCCGACGGCAAGGCGGAGTTCGTCCTGGACACCTTCGAGGTACGGGAGGCCTGACCCTCGCGGGGCGTCCCGCGCGGGCCTGACCCTCGCGGGGCGTCCCGCGCGCGCTACCGCAGCCGCACCTCCGGGACGCCCCCCACCCCCTCCACCTCAAGCACCCACACCGCGTTCGCCCCCTCCCGCAGCACCGGCCCCGGCACGAAAAGCCCCCGCTGCGGCCCCACCCCCCAATACCTCCCGAGGCAGAACCCGTTCACCCACACGAAGCCCCGCGTCCACCCCGGCAGTTCGAGCACCGCGTCCCCCGCCCCGGCCACCTCCACCACACCCCGGTACAGACCGGCCCGCCCCGCCCCCGCGCCGCCCTCGGCGGAAGGCACCGAGCCCGCCGCGTCGAATGCCCCCAACGGCACCCCCACCGCCCGCACCCCGTGCACGTACTGCCGCTCGTGCAGCACCCCGCCCGTCAGCCCCTTCGCCTCCCCGAGCCGCGGCCCGTAGTTGACGCGCCCCAGGGACTCCACCCACAGCTCGACCCGGGCGCCCCCGGGCACCGGCGCGGGCAGGGCGGGGGAGTCCTCGGTGAGCACCCCGGCCCGCACCCCGTCCACGTACACGACGGCCCGGTCCCGCACCCCCGGCACACTCAGCGGATACGGCCCGCGCGGCCCCGGCAGCGTGAACGAGTAGCGGACCAGGCCCCGATCCACCCCCAGCTCCTCGAACGTGGGCGGCACGGCGTACTCCGCCTCCGAGGTCCCCAGGCACGCGGCCACCGCGTCCAGCGGCGCCCAGTCCTCCAGACGCGCCACGGCCGGCGCGCCGAGCACCTCGGGAGCGGGCGGCGGCTCGGGCAGCGGCCCGTCCGCGTACCCGGCGAGTACCTCACGGAACAGCCAGAACTTCGCCGTGGGCCGCCCGCGCTCGTCGATCGGCGCGTCGTAGTCGTAGGACGTCACATCCGGCTGCAACACCCCGTCGTGCAGCGCCCCGCCGCCCCGGTTCGCCCCCGCCCACCCGGCGAAGTTCGTCCCGCCGTGCGCCATGTACAGGTTCACCGACGCCCCGCACTCCAGGATCTCCCGCAGCGCGCCGGCCGCGTCCCCGGGCTCGCGCACGGCGTGCTCCGCACCCCAGTGGTCGAACCAGCCGCACCAGAACTCCATGCACATCAACGGCCCCACCGGCCGGTGCCGCCGCAGCACGTCGAAGCCCTCCCGCGCCCGCGAACCGAAGTTCACCGTCGCCAGGACACCGGGCACGCTCCCACCCGTCAGCATGTGGTCCTCGGGCCCGTCGGACGTGCACAGCTCCGCCGTGACCCCCTGCCCGCGCAACAACTCCACCAGCGCGCGCAAGTACACCCCGTCCGAGCCGTAGCTGCCGTACTCGTTCTCCACCTGCACGAGCACCACCGGGCCACCCCGGTCGTGCTGGCGCGCCACCACCTGCGGCAGCAGCCGCGCGAACCAGCGCTCGACGTGCCCCAGATAGCGCGCGTCCCGGGTCCGCACGCGCGCCCCCAGCTCCCCGGTCAGCCAGGCCGGAAGCCCCCCGTTGTCCCACTCGGCGCAGATGTACGGGCCCGGCCGCACGATCGCCCACAGGCCCTCCCGGCGCGCCGCGTCCAGGAACCTGCCGAGCGCCTCCACGTCGTGGAACTCTCCCGGCCGCGGCTCGTGCACGTTCCACGGCACGTACGTCTCCACACAGTTCAGGCCCATCGCCCGCAGCATCGCCAGCCGGTGCCCCCACTGCGCCTCGTGCACCCGGAAGTAGTGCAGCGCCCCCGACAACAGCCGCACCGGCCGCCCGTCCACCTCGAAGCCGTCCTCGCCCACCCTGAACCCGTTCACCCTGTCCCCTCCCGGTGCTTCGACAGGCGCCACGATTGCCTCTGGCGGGCGGCCCGGTCCATGGACAAAGATCGAGGCTGATTGGACTGGAGGAGCGTCCGGCCCGGACCGGGCGGCAGCGGCCCGGACGCGCACGCCCCGGGCGTGACGGACCAGGAGGGCAGCAGCCGATGTACCACACCTGGATGCGGTACTTCACACCCAGCCCCGTCCACCACCGCCTCGGCCTGGTCTGCCTCGGCGTCGGCCTCCAGCACGGCACCCTGCCCCCCGTCGGCCCCCGCACCCTCGACCACCACGTCGCCCTCGTCGTCAGCGCGGGCAGCGGCTGGTTCACCCGACCCGACGGCCGCCGCGCACCCGTCACCGCACCCGCCCTGATCTGGCTGGTGCCCGGCGTCCCCCACCACTACGGCGCCGACCCCGACACCGGCTGGGACGAGTGCTTCGTCGACTTCACCGGGCCCGCCACCACCACCTACACCGAACTCGGCTACATCGAGCCCGAGCGGCCCGTCGTCGCCCTCGCCGACCCCGCCGCCGCCCGCGCCGTCGTCGGCCGCGTCGCCCGCGCCGCCCGCCGCGGCAACCCCCTCCTGGAGGTCGAGACCAGCGCCGCCGTCCACGAACTCCTCGTCGCGCTGCGCCGCGCCCGCGCCGACCTCGCCCCCGACGGCGACCCCGTCCTCCAGGCCCTGGCCCGCGACGCCTTCACACCGCTGTCCATCGCCGAACACGCCGCCCGGCACGGCATGACCCCCGCCGAGCTGCGCACCGCCGTACGCCGCGGCGCCGGATGCAGCCCCAAGGACTACCTCCTCGGCATCCGCCTCGGCCGCGCCAAGGAACTCCTCGCCGCCACCGAGCTGCCCGTCGCCGCCGTCGCCCGCCGCGTCGGCTACGACGACCCCGCCTACTTCTCCCGCCTCTTCACCCGCCGCGTCGGCACCGCCCCCGTACGCTTCCGCGCCCAGCAGGGCCGCGCCGTGCCCGGCGGCTGGTCACGGCAGGTCCCCGACCCGGACGACCCACCGACGCTCACCTCCGGCGGCACCGGCGGCACCGGCGGCACCGGCGGCCCTGGCGGCTCCGGCGGCTCCGGCTCGGCAACGTAGGCTCCCTGCCATGACCACGAAGCACCCCGCCGATTCCACCGACTCCGCCGACCCCGCTGTCCTCGCCGAGCTGAGCCGCCTGCGCGACAGCATCGACAACATCGACGCCGCGGTCGTCCACATGCTCGCCGAACGGTTCAAGTGCACCCAGCAGGTCGGCCACCTCAAAGCCAACCACCACCTGCCCCCCGCCGACCCCGACCGCGAGTCCCGCCAGATCGCCCGCCTGCGCCAGCTCGCCGAGAACGCCAAACTCGACCCGGCCTTCGCCGAGAAGTTCCTGACCTTCATCATCGCGGAGGTCATCCGCCACCACGAGACCATCGCGAACGAGAAGGCCTGAGCGGCGCACCCCTCCGAACGAGCCCCGCCCGAGCCGGGCCACCCCCTGCCAGGCACCCCGCCGCATCAGGCACCATGGCCAGATGCCCGCACTGACGCGCGACGAAGCGCAGACCCGAGCCCAGCTCCTCGACGTCCAGCGGTACGAGATCACCCTCGACCTCACCACCGGCGACGAGACCTTCGACTCCCGCACGGCGATCACCTTCACCACCGCCACGGACGGCGACACCTTCGTCGAGTTGAAGCCCGCACACCTGCGCTCCGTCACGCTCGACGGCACCCCCCTCGACCCCGGCACCCTCACCGGCAACAGGCTCCCCCTGACCGGCCTCACCGCGGGCGAACACCACCTCACCGTCGACGCCGCCATGCGCTACTCCCGCACCGGCGAGGGCATGCACCGCTTCACCGACCCCACCGACGGCGAGACGTACGTCTACACCCAGCTCTTCCTCGACGACACCCAGCGCGTCTTCGCCGCCTTCGACCAGCCCGACCTCAAGGCCGTCTTCCAGCTCGACATCACCGCGCCCAAGGCCTGGACCGTCCTCGCCAACAGCGTCACCGAACACACCGGCGACGGCACCTGGAAAGCAGCCCCCACACCCCCGCTGCCCACCTACCTCGTCGCCGTCGCCGCGGGCCCCTGGCACTCCATCCGCACCGAACACCGCGGCCTGCCCTTCGGCCTCCACTGCCGCCGCTCCCTCGCCCCCCACCTCGACGCCGACGCCGACGAACTCCTCGACACCACCCGCTCCTGCTTCGACCGCTACCACGAGAAGTTCACCGAGCCCTACCCCTTCGACTCCTACGACCAGGCCTTCGTCCCCGAGTTCAACGCCGGCGCCATGGAGAACCCCGGCCTGGTCACCTTCCGCGACGAATTCGTCTACCGCTCCGCCGTCACCGACACCCAGCGCCAGACCCGCGCCATGGTCATCGCCCACGAAATGGCCCACATGTGGTTCGGCGACCTCGTCACCCTCAAGTGGTGGGACGACATCTGGCTCAACGAGTCCTTCGCCGAATACATGGGCTACCAGACCACCGCCGAAGCCACCCGCTTCACCGACACCTGGACCGACTTCGGCGTCGCCCGCAAATCCTGGGGCTACGACGCCGACCAGCGCCCCTCCACCCACCCCGTCGCCCCCGACCCCGACGCCGTACCCGACACCGCGTCCGCCCTCCTCAACTTCGACGGCATCTCCTACGCCAAGGGCGCAAGCGCCCTGCGCCAACTCGTCACCTGGCTCGGCGAGAAGGACTTCCTCGCGGGCATCAACGCCCACTTCGCCCGCCACAAGTTCGCCAACGCCACCCTCGCCGACTTCATCGACAACCTCGCGTCCGCCACCGACCGCGACGTCCACGCCTGGGCCGACGCCTGGCTGCGCACCACCGGCGTCGACACCTTCACCCCGGCCCTCAGCCACAGCGGCCGCACCTGGACCCTCCGCCTCGACCACCACGGCAGCCGCCCCCACCGCGTCGCCGTCGGCGTCCACGACCGCGACCTGTCCGACGGCCGCCAACTCGTCCTGCGCGAACGCTACGAGACGGACGTACCCGAACACACCACACCCACCCCCCGCGACGGCGGCTGCCCCGCCCTCGTCGTCCCCAACGACCACGACCTGACCTACGCCAAGATCCGCCTCGACCCGGACTCCCAGAACACCGCCCTGCGCTCCCTGTCCAGCGTCCCCGACCCCCTCACCCGCGCCGTCCTGTGGAACGCCCTGCGCGACATGGTCCGCGACGGCGACCTCGAACCCGCCACCTACCTCGACACCGCCCGCGCCCACCTGCCCGCCGAGACCGACCTCGCCCTCGTCTCCGGCGTCCTCACCTTCGCCGGCACCGTCATCGCCGACCGCTACACCCCGCGCGCACAGCGGCCCGCCGCCCTCGCCACCCTCGACGCCCTGTGCCACGACGTCATCCGCCACACCGAGGACGGCTCCCGCCCCGGCCTCAGGCTCATCGCCGTACGCGGCCTCATCGACGCCGCCACCCAGGCCGAGCCCCTCCACACCTGGCTCGCCCAAGGCGCCGTACCCGGCGGACCCGAACTCGACCCCGAACTGCGCTGGCGCGCCCTCGCCCGCCTCGCCGTCCTCGGCGAGGCCGACGAGGACACCATCGCCGACGAACTGCGCCGCGACCCCAGCGCCACCGGCCAGGAAGGCGCCGCCCGCTGCCGCGCCGCCCTGCCCGACCCCGACGCCAAACGCCGCGCCTGGGACGCCATGTTCACCACCGACGACCTGTCCAACTACCTGTTCACCGCCACCGCCCAAGGCTTCTGGCAGCCCGAACAGGACGACCTGGTACGCCCCTACGTGGCCCGCTACTTCGACGCCGCCGTCGACGTCGCCACCCGCCGCGGCCCCGCCATCGCCGACGCCGCCGGCCGCCACGCCTTCCCCCCGGCCACCGACGACGAGACGCTGCGCCTCGGCGAGGCCTGCCTGGCCCGCACCGACCTCACCCCCGCCCTGCGCCGCCGCCTCGCCGACCAACTCGACGACCTGGCACGGGCCCTGCGCGTACGCCGCAAGGCCGAACAGAGCTGAACCGGCCCCCGCACGACCCCCGGCCTAGGACCGATGCCCTAGGCCGGGGTCCTTCCTGACGACGATCCGGAGTTCCGCTCCGCTTGCCTAGGGTCGAGGACACAGCGGGCCGGGCCCACGGCCCGGCCCCGCCCGCACACCCAAGGAGCACCCCATGATCGTGGTCACCGGAGCCACCGGAAACGTCGGCAGCGCCCTCGTCGACCAGCTCACCACCGCCGACGCCCCCGTGCGCGCCCTCGTCCGCGACCCCCAACGCGCCCGCCTGCCCGCCACCGCCGACGTCGCCCGCCTCACCGTCAGCGCCGAACCCGCCGACATGACCGCCCAGTTCGACGGCGCCGACGCCCTCTTCCTGCACGCCTCCGTCACCGGCGAACACACCCGCGCTTTCCTCACCGCCGCCCGCACCGCGGGCATCCAGCACGTCACCGTGCTCTCCAGCATCGCCGTCGAGGACGACCCCGCCCACGACACCTTCATCCACACCTGGCACCGCGCCCTCGAACAGGACGTCCGCGACAGCGGCCTCGACTGGACCTTCCTGCGCCCCGGCGTCTTCGCCACCAACACTCTCCAGTGGGCCTGGCAGATCCACGAGGGCGACACCGTACGCGGCCCCTACGCCAAGAGCGTCTCCTCACCCATCCACGAAGCCGACATCGCCGCCGTCGCCCGCCACAGCCTCCTGGAACGCCACAGCGGCACCGCCCACGTCCTCACCGGCCCCGAAGCCCTCACCACCGAGGACCAGATCGCCGCCATCGCCCACGCCATCGGCCGCCCCCTCACCTACACCGAGATACCGCCCCACGACGTCGTCCCCGCCATGTTCCCCATCATCCCCGCCGACATGGTCCCCGGCTTCGTCGCCTCCCTCGCCGCCACCGTCGACACCGCCCCGCCCCTGACCACCACCGTCCAAACGGTCACGGGAAACCCGGCCCGCACGTACACCCAGTGGGCCCAGGACCACGCGGACGACTTCCGGAACTCAAGCCCGTCCGGCGTTTGAGGACGAGGCCGAAGGCCGATCAACGGGGGCACAGGGGGCGGAGCCCCCTGATTTCGGGAAGGGGCGGGCCCTGCCAGGGGAGTCCCCCGGCAGGGCCCGCCCCACCCCCTAGCACCCCCACCCCGCGCAGACACGATTTCCCGGCACAGCCGTACCCCTTTCGGGTTCCGAAACCCCAGCCCCACCCCACACCCCACCCCCACCCACCAGGCTGGTGACCCCGTCCGCCCACCGGAGGTCACCCCATGCGCACCCCGCCGCCCCTCGCCGGGGGCGCCCAAGGCCCCGACGCCCTGGAACCCCTGCTCACCACCGCCCTGGCCGCCCTGCGCGAGGGCGCGGCAACCCGCGGCGGACCCCTCCCACCCGGCGGCCCCACCACCGTCACCACCCGCCTCCACCAAGCCGCACACCCCCTGCTGCCCCACCACGGCACCGGCGCCCGCACCGCCCTGCACACCCTCGTCCAGGCCACCGCACACGGCGCCGCCGACCCCGCCCACCCCCTGTGCGCCGCCCACCTGCACTGCCCACCCCTCGCCCTCGCCGCAGCCGCAGACCTCGCCGCCTCCGCGCTCAACCCCTCCCTCGACTCCTGGGACCAGGCCCCCGCCGCCTCCGCCCTCGAAGCCCTCCTCACCACCACCCTCGCCACCGAGGTCCACGGCCAAGGCGACGCCCTCATCACCACCGGCGGCACCGAATCCAACCAACTCGCCCTCCTCCTCGCCCGCGAACGCGCCACCGCCCACGGCCGCACCCTGCGCATCCTCACCGGCGCCAACGCCCACCACTCCCTGCACCGCGCCGCCTGGCTCCTCGGCCTGCCCACCCCCCACACCCTCCCCACCCCCACCGGCGTCCTCGACCCCCACACCCTCGCCACCGCCCTCACCACACACTCCGCCGACAACACCGACAACACCGACAACACCGACAACACCGACCTCCTCGTCACCGCCACCGCCGGCACCACCGACGCAGGCCTCATCGACCCCCTCAACGACATCGCCGACCTCTGCGCCACCCACCACGCCCGCCTCCACATCGACGCCGCCTACGGCGCCGGACTCCTCTTCAGCGACACCCACCGCCCCAAACTCCACGGCCTCGACCGCGCCGACACCGTCACCCTCGACCTGCACAAACTCGGCTGGCAACCCGCAGCCGCCGGAATCCTCACCCTCCGCGACCCCACCGACACCCACCCCCTCACCCACCGCGCCGACTACCTCAACGCCGACGACGACACCGAAGCCGGCCTCCCCGACCTCCTCGGCCGCTCCCTGCGCACCACACGCCGCCCCGACGCACTCAAGATCGCCGTCACCCTCAAAGCACTCGGCCGCACCGGCCTCGGCGCCCTCGTCGACCACGTCTGCGACCAAGCACGCCACCTCGCCGAGCAGATCACCGCCCACCCCCGCTTCGACCTCTACGCCACCCCCACCATCAGCACCGTCCTCTTCCGGCCCACCCACGCCGACGACGACCACATCGCACACATCCGCCGAAAACTCCTCACCGACGGCACCGCCGTCCTCGGCCGCGCCCAACTCGACGGCCGCCGCTGGCTCAAAGCCACCCTCCTCAACCCCCACACCACCCCCGACGACCTCACCACCCTCCTCAAGCTCGTGGAAGGAACCACCCCCCGATGACCCCGACCCACCCACCAGGCACCCCCGACAAGCCCACCCAAGCACCCACCACCCCCGACAACCCCCGCGACCTGGTCGGCATCGGCATCGGCCCCTTCAACCTCTCCCTCGCCGCCCTCGCCCACCCCCTCGACCTCGACACCGCCTTCTACGAACAACGCCCCGCCTTCCACTGGCACCCCGGCCTCCTCATCGACGGCGCCACCCTCCAAGTCCCCTTCCTCGCCGACCTCGTCACCCTCGCCGACCCCACCAACCCCTGGACCTTCCTCAACTACCTCAAAACCCGCGAACGCCTCTACCCCTTCTACTTCGCCGAGCGCTTCCACATCCAGCGCGCCGAATACGACGCCTACTGCCGCTGGGTCAGCGACAACCTCCCCCGACTCCACTACAACCACCAGATCGACGCCGTCCGCTGGAACCCCGAACGCGACCTGTTCGACGTCGACTTCACCCAACTCGACGCCGACGGCGAAGCCGAAGCCCTGGGCCGCACCCACGCCAGGAACATCGCCCTCGGCATCGGCACCGCCCCCCACATCCCCGAACCCCTCAAACCCCTCGCCGACGCCCCCACCGTCCCCGTCATCCACGCCGCCGACTACCTCCTGCACCGCGACCGCTTCCTCACCGCCGACCACATCACCGTCATCGGCTCCGGCCAGTCAGGCGCCGAAATCTTCCTCGACCTCCTCCGCCACCGCCCCCCAGGCGCCGAAAAACTCCACTGGCTCGCCCGCACCCCCGCCTTCGCCCCCATGGAGTACTCCAAACTCGGCCTCGAACACTTCACCCCCGACTACACCCGCTACTTCCACGCCCTCCCCGAAAGCGTCCGCGACCAACTCGTCCCCGGCCAATGGCAACTCCACAAAGGCATCGACACCGACACCATCGCCGCCATCCACGACGAGCTGTACCGACGCACCCTCCACGGCGGCTGGCCCGACGCCGTCCTCACCCCCGGCGTCAACGTCCGCACCGCAGGACGCGTCGCCACCACCCGCGTCGAACTCCACCTCGAACACATCGAACAAGGCACCCGCACCCGCCTCACCACCGACGCCGTCATCCTCGCCACCGGCTACCGCGAACGCCCCCTCGACCGCCTCCTCGCCGCACTCGACCCCTACCTGCGCCGCGACTCCTCCGAACGCCCCCGCATCGACGAACACCACCGCCTCGTCCTCGACCCCGCCGTCACCGGCAGCGTCTACGTCCAGAACGCCGAACGCCACACCCACGGCGTCGGCGCCCCCGACCTCGGCCTCGCCGCCTGGCGCAGCGCCGGCATCCTCAACACCCTCACCGGCAAAGAGCCCTACCCCCAGCCCCAGCGAACCGCCTTCACCCACTTCGGACTCCACCAACCGACACCACGCACCACCCCCCGCCCCGGCGCGGAACTCCGCGGCACCCTCGTCCACCTGAAGAACTGACCCCCCCCGGGCCCTCAGCCCCCCGCCACCTCCCCCAACGCACCCACCGGCGCCACCACCCGCCCCGACCGCGGACACACCCACACCGCCACACTCCCGACCACCCGCGCAGCCAACGGATGCCCCCGCGGATGGTCGGGACACTCCGGCCACGTCGCCGGCAACAACCGCGCCGCCAACGCCTCCACCGCCCAGTCCTTCACCTGCTCCGCCAACTCCGCCACCTGCTCCGCCGGACCCACCCCCACAGGCACCGACACCCCCACCCCCGACCCATCCGGCTCATACAGCATCACCAGCGGATCACCGTCGAAATCCACCTCCTCCCGCACCACCGGCCGCACCGCACACGTCGTCCACACATCACGCCGCACCACAGCCAGCGCGGCCGCCAGATCCCCATTCATCACAGCCTCCCTCAGAACACCGGAGTCCCCGCACGCGTCAACCGCCAGTCCACCCGCGCGAACTCCGCCGGATCCACCACACCCCTCGCCTTCACCCACGCGATGATCGTGTTACGGATCTCATCCGAATTCACCCACACCTGCTTCGCCCGCGCCACATGCGGGAAATTCCCCCCACCACTCGCCCGATAATTGTTCACCGCCAACACGAACTCAGCACCCGGATCCACCGCCTTCCCCCCGAACCGCAACCCCACGATCCGCGAACCCACCGGCTGCGCGATATCCACGTCGTACGACACCCCGTACAACGCGTCATAGTTGTAATCCGGCACACCCTCCGCATTCGTCAACTTCGCCGGATCCACCGGCGCATCCGGCGCCGTCCGCACGTAATACCGCGCCGAGAACTCCAGATAATCCTTCAACTGCGCACCCGTCAGAACCCGCGCCTCCAGCGTGTTCTCGAACGGATACAGACCCGCCGCGTCCCGAAGCGTCACCTCACCCGCCGGAATCCTCGCCGTACGCGAGAAACAAGAAGCCTGCGACAACACCGGCAACTTCGCATACGCGCCACCCGCAAGCGCCGCCCGCACCGTCTCCGCCTGCACATGATTGATCAAATCAATGATCGGCACATCCTTGTACGGGCCCTCCGCCGTACTCATCGCCTCCTTCGAAGTGCCGATCACCTGATTCACATACGCCACGACCTTCTTGTGCTCATCCCCGAGCAACCGCACGATCCGCTCGTCCTCCGCCACCGCGTTGGAGTTCAGGACCTTCGCCCCCACCCTCTCCACCCGCCAACGGCCCTTCGACCACACCACGTCGAAGTCGAACAACGTCAACCGCTGACCCCACTTCAACGGCTCCGACAACACCACCTTCTCGCCCGTCGCCTTGTTCTCCACCACATACTCGGCAATCTCCGTATGCGCGTGCCCCACCAGAATCGCGTCGATCCCCGGCACCCGCTCCGCCACCAACGCCGCCGCGTTCTCCACATACGGCAACTGATCCCCGTACGACGACGTACCACTCGACCCCGAATGCGCCGACACGATCACCACATCCGCACCCATCGACCTGAGCCTCGGCACCCACTTCGCCGCCTGCTCCTCAAGGCCAGGGAACGTCATCTTCCCCTGCACATGCGCCTTGTCCCAGATCGCGATCCCCGGATTCGTCAGACCCAGCACCGCAACCCGCACATCCCGACCGTGCGGCGTACGCAACCGATGCATGCTGTACGGCGGAAAAGCAGGCCGCTGCGACTTCGCATCCAACGCGTTCGCCCCGAGCAGCGGAAAATCACACTGCTCCTGGAACTTCCGCAACACCGGAATGCCGTAATTGAACTCGTGATTCCCCAGCGCCGCCGCGTCATACCCGATCGCATTCATCGCCTGCGCCATCGGATGCACCGGACCCCGCGCCGCGGTGATCGGATCAACCTTCGCGTAGTAGTACGACAACTGCGTACCCTGAATCGTGTCACCCGCGTCGATCAGCAGCGTATTCCGACGCCCCTTCTCCTTGCGGACCTGCGACACCAACGTGGATATCTTCGCCAGACCCACATCGTTGTGGTCCCTGTCGTCGAACTCCTTGTCCGTGAAGTAATCCCAGTTGAAGACGTTCCCATGCAGGTCCGTCGTCCCCATCACCGTGAACGAATACCGCCGCGACCGCTTACCCGGCCGAACCGCCGGCGCCGCCTCCGCGGCAGCCGCGGGACCCACGAGCGCCACCCCCGCCCCCGCGGCGGCGGAACTCCCCAGGAACGACCTTCTGTCGAGCGGCATTGCGACTCCCTCATGAACCTTCGTGACCTACGCGCACCGGCGACGCGCGTAGATTCTGGCCCACAACACCCCCACCACAACACCCCCACCAGGTTTCGATCCGATGACCACCCCGAACCCCGCCCCAGTGCCACAGTGGAACCCATGACCACCCACCAACAACACCCCACCACCCCCTACGGCACCCCCCACGCCCCACGCGTAGCCGTCCGCGGCGAAGCCCACCTCGAAGTCGACCCCGAAATCGCCCGCATCGGCATCACCATCACCGCCCGCGGCACCGACCGCCGCGACGCCCTCACCGACCTCACCCGCCGCAACAACGACGTCATCAACCTCGTCAAAACCTACGGCGACGCCGTCGAACGCCTCGAAACCGGCGCCTTCTCCGTCACCCCCGAACTCACCAAACGCGGCAAAGGAGAACGCGTCCGCACCTACCACGGACGCGTCCACATCAACGCCGAACTCACCGACTTCACCGCACTCGGCGAACTCACCACCCGCATCGCCGACCTCGACCTCACCCACATCGACGGCCCCTACTGGGCCCTGCGCCCCACCTCACCCGCCCACCGCACCGCCCGCCAACAAGCCGTCAAAGAAGCAGTCCAACGCGCCCGCGAATACGCCGAAGCCCTCGGCACCACCCTCGACGCCCTCCTCGAACTCGCCGACACCGGCACCGACCCCACCCCCGACTACGGCTACCCCGCACCCCCCGGAATGGCCCGCGCCGCCTTCGCCGGAGCAGCCCCCGAAGCCGCCGCCCCCCTCGACCTCGAACCCCAGCGCCAATCCGTCTACGCCCAAGTCACCGCACGCTTCACCATGAACCCGCCCCAACTCTGAAACGCCACCCCACCCGCCGACCCTTGAACACGCTCATCAGAGCACGCCCGCGCACACTTCAACAGTTGTCAAAAGCCTTTCACCCAACGGTTGTTGAGTAGTCACGCCCAACCAATCCACTACCGACCAGTAAGGCCTACTGTCGACCACATGCGCCGAGCGAAAATCGTTTGCACCCTGGGACCCGCCACCGACACCTACGACCAGATCAAGACCCTGGTCGAAGCCGGAATGGACGTGGCACGCTTCAACCTCAGCCACGGCACCTACGCCGACCACGAGGACCGCTACCAGCGCGTACGCAAGGCCGCCGAAGAGACCGGCCGCAGCATCGGCATCCTCGCCGACCTTCAAGGCCCGAAGATCCGTCTCGGCCGCTTCACCGAAGGTCCCGTACTCCTCGAACGCGGCGACGAGTTCACCATCACCGTCGAACCCGACGTCCAAGGCGACCGCCACATCTGCGGCACCACCTACGCCGGCCTCGCCGACGACGTCACCACCGGCGAACGCATCCTCGTCGACGACGGCAAAGTCACCCTCGAAGTCACCGCCGTCGACGGCCCCCGCGTCACCACCACCGTCATCGAAGGCGGCATGGTCTCCGACCACAAAGGCCTCAACCTCCCCGGAGTCGCCGTCTCCGTCCCCGCCCTCTCCGACAAGGACGAAGCCGACCTCCGCTGGGCCCTCAACACCGGCTTCGACGTCATCGCCCTCTCCTTCGTCCGCAGCGGCCGCGACATCGACGACGTCCACCGCATCATGGACGAGGAGAACCGCCGCCTCCCCGTCATCGCCAAAGTCGAAAAACCCCAAGCCGTCGACGCCGTCGACGACATCGTCGCCGCCTTCGACGGCATCATGGTCGCCCGCGGCGACCTCGGCGTCGAAATGCCCCTCGAACAAGTCCCCATCGTCCAGAAGCGCGCCATCAAACTCGCCAAGCGCAACGCCAAACCCGTCATCGTCGCCACCCAAATGCTCGACTCCATGATCGACAACTCCCGGCCCACCCGCGCCGAAGCCAGCGACGTCGCCAACGCCGTCATCGACGGCACCGACGCCGTCATGCTCTCCGGCGAGACCAGCGTCGGCAAATACCCCATCGAAACCGTCCGCACCATGGCCCGCATCGTCGAAGCCGCCGAGGAAGACATCCTCGCCAAGGGCCTGCCGCCCCTCACCGAACGCAACAAGCCCCGCACCCAGGGCGGCGCCGTCGCCCGCGCCGCCGCCGAAATGGGCGACTTCCTCGGCGCCAAGTACCTCGTCGCCTTCACCCAGTCCGGCGACACCGTCAAGCGCCTCTCCCGCTACCGCTCCCCGATCCCCCTCCTCGCCTTCACCCCCGACCCGGCCACCCGCTCCCAGCTCAACCTCACCTGGGGCGTCGAGACCTTCCTCGGCCCGCACGTCGACTCCACCGACGCGATGGTCGCCCAGGTCGACGAGCACCTCCTCAAGATCGGCCGCTGCCGGCCGGGCGACACCGTCATCATCACCGCGGGCTCCCCGCCCGGAGTCTCCGGCTCCACGAACCTGGTCCGCGTCCACCACATCGGCGAGGCCTCCCGGTAACCGGGACCGGTTCAGTACTTCGGCCCGACGTGCACGTCCATGAGCGCCACGGAGGCTTTGCGGGCGATGGAGACAGTCACCGCGGCGCGGCTCTGGTTGAGGGTCTTCCACTCGACGCCGAGCCGGTCGAGGGTGCCGGTGAAGAGCCCGACTATGTCGGTGGACGTGTTCGTGAAGAAGTACCTCGGATACTCGTAGCGCTTCCGCTCGCCGCCGACG
Organism: Streptomyces sp. NPDC045778; assembly: GCF_056431945.1. Taxonomy (NCBI): domain Bacteria; kingdom Bacillati; phylum Actinomycetota; class Actinomycetes; order Kitasatosporales; family Streptomycetaceae; genus Streptomyces; species Streptomyces sp. NPDC045778. Next base: position 90,999 of record NZ_JBWKJZ010000015.1, on the reverse strand, counting down.
ACCCGCGTGGTCCAGTTCGTCACCCGACACCCGTCGGAGTGGATGAGCCCCCGGATGAACTCCCACGGGTGCGCGTCGACGATGTCCTGTTGCCAGGATTCGAGCGCGATGGTTCGTTCGTGCTTCTTACCGGGGCCGTGCTGCGGGAAGAGGCAGGGCCAGTGCTTGCTGTACGACTTCACTTCGCCGCACCCCGACTTGTAGCGCGTTTTGACGTGGGGCATGGGCATCACCCGGCGCATCGTGTCTTCAGCTGCGGCGATGAGCCCCGTGTGCCTAGCGTCACAGAAGATGGACAGGTGATGCTGCTTCGGCTTCGAGATGATGTGGCCGTCACCGAGGTAGAGGCCTAAGAGGTATGCGTATGCCTCCCGGTCGTACGACCGGTGCGTGCAACGCGGGCAGTCGGTGGGCTGCTCGTAGCGGGCGTTGCGCTTTTTGCGATCCTCCGAGAGCCACCAGCCAACCGTGCCGCGGGGAACGTTCAGGCGCTCCGCTACCACCCTATTGGGAATGCCTTTGCGGAGAAGTTCGAGTGCCTCGGCGCGGACCGAAGGTTTGTGCTGTTCCATAGGTGCAGCCTGTATGTCGCTGCACTGGTTCGCGCGATCAGCGTGGATGATTCATACGATCACGTGAAGCTGATCGATTTACCCCTGACCTTGGAAAGGAAGGGAAAGTGCCCCGAGTCGGATTCGAACCGACGCTGTATGGGTTTTGAATCCATGGCCTCTACCGCTGGGCTACCGGGGCCCCTTCAAAATGAAGGTCAGCGGTCACCCGCTGTGTCACCACCATACCGCAGCTAGGTAGGCTCTTGGGAAGCAGATCTGCCCCTAACGAGGAGCCCCCGTGACCCCGCCCGAGTCGCCCAAGGCCGTAGACGCGTCCGACGACAAGTCGCACGTCCCGCCCCTGACGACCCGCGTCGTCATCGCTGAGGACGAGGCGCTGATCCGTCTCGACCTCAAGGAGATGCTGGAGGAGGAGGGCTACACGGTCGTCGGCGAGGCCGGTGACGGTGAGACCGCGATCGAGCTGGCCCGGGAGCACAAGCCGGACCTGGTGATCCTGGACGTGAAGATGCCCGTCCTGGACGGGATCTCCGCGGCGGAGAAGATCGCGGAGGAGTCGATCGCCCCCGTGCTGATGCTGACGGCGTTCTCGCAGCGGGACCTGGTGGAGCGTGCCCGGGACGCGGGCGCCATGGCGTACCTGGTGAAGCCGTTCAGCAAGAGTGACGTCGTACCGGCGATCGAGATGGCGGTGTCGCGGTTCGCGGAGCTGAAGACGCTGGAGAGCGAGGTCGCGGACCTCACGCAGCGCCTGGAGACGCGGAAGCTGGTGGACCGGGCGAAGTCGATCTTGCAGACGGAGTACGGCCTGACGGAGCCGGCGGCGTTCCGGTGGATTCAGAAGACGTCGATGGATCGTCGGCTGTCGATGCAGCAGGTGGCGGAGGCGGTCATCGAGGACGCCGAGGAGAAGAAGGCGTCGAAGGGCTGAGAGCGGCCCCGTAGGGGCGCGGGGCTCTGTCGATGTGCGGCTCCGCCGCGTGGGCGCGCCAAGCCCCCGTCGGCGGGAAGCCGGATGAGAAGCGCAGCGAGGGCGGTCACTCCACACCGGGGTGGCCGCCCTCGCTGCGTAGGGCCCAGGGGCCGGGCCTAGTCCTCGCCGAGGTAGGCCTTGCGTACGGATTCGTCGTGGAGGAGGTCCTGGCCGGTGCCGGAGAGGGCGATGTGGCCGATTTCCATGACGTGGCCGTGGTCGGCGAGGGAGAGCGCGGCTTGGGCGTTCTGTTCGACGAGGAGGATGGTGGTGCCTTGGGATTTGAGTTCGCTGATGGTGTGCATGATTTTCTGCATCATGATCGGGGAGAGGCCCATGGAGGGTTCGTCGAGCATGAGGAGTTTGGGGCGTGACATGAGGGCGCGGCCCATGGCGAGCATTTGTTGTTCGCCGCCTGAGAGGGTGCCTGCGGCTTGTTTGCGGCGTTCGCCGAGGATGGGGAAGAGTTCGTAGGCGCGTTGGATGTCTTTGTCGATTCCTGCTTTGTCGTCGCGGAGGTAGGCGCCGAGGAGGAGGTTTTCGACGATGGTGAGGCGGGGGAAGATGTGGCGGCCTTCGGGGGAGTGGGCGAGGCCGAGGGCGACGATTTTGTGGGCGGGGATGTTGTGGAGGGGTTGTCCGTCGAAGCTGATTTTTCCGGCGGAGGGTTTGAGGAGGCCGGAGAGGGTGCGGAGGGTGGTGGTTTTGCCTGCGCCGTTGGTGCCGATGAGGGTGACGATTTGGCCGGCTTCGACGGTGAAGGAGATGCCTTTGACGGCTTCGATCTTGCCGTAGGCGACCCTGAGGTCTTCGACCTCCAGTAGTGCGGTCACTTGGCTGTTCCTTCCGGGCCGGTGGTGCGGGGGGCGCCGTCTTCCTCGTTCCGGGGTGTGTCCGGCGGGGTGTCGTGGAGGGGGGTGGTGGCTTCTTGGTGGGCTTCGGCGGCTTCGACTTCGGCTACTTCGGCGGCGCCGGGTGCGCCTTCGAAGGGGGTGCCGAGGTAGGCGGCGATGACGCGTTCGTCGGCTTGGACGGTTTCGGATGTGCCTTCGACGAGTTTTTCGCCTTGGACGAGTACGGCGACGCGGTCGCAGAGGTTGAAGATGAAGCGCATGTCGTGCTCGATGACGAGGACGGCGATGCCTTGGTCGCGGATGGCGAAGACGAGTTCTTCGGCGGCGCGGGTTTCTTGGGGGTTCATGCCGGCGGTGGGTTCGTCGAGGAGGAGGAGCCCGGGTTCGCTGGCGAGTGCGCGGGCGATCTCCAGTTTCCGCTGTTCTCCGTAGGGGAGGTTGCGGGAGAGGTGGTCGGCTTTGTGGGCGAGGCCGACGAATTCGAGGAGTTCCATGGCGCGGGTGTGGGATGCGGCTTCGGCTTTTTTGAAGCCGGGGCCGCGCAGGAGTGCGGACCAGAGGCCTTCTTTGGTCCTGGTGTGGCGGCCGACGAGGACGTTTTCGAGGACGGTCATGTTGGCGAAGAGCCGGATGTTCTGGAAGGTGCGGGCGATGCCTGCGTCGGTGACGAGGTGGGGTTTGGAGGGGAGGACGGTGCCTTTGTAGGCGACGGTGCCTTCGGTGGGGACGTAGAGGCCGGTGAGGCAGTTGAAGAAGGTGGTTTTGCCGGCGCCGTTGGGTCCGATGAGGCCGACGATTTCGCCGCTGTTGACGGTGAGGTCGACGGAGCGTACGGCGGTGAGGCCGCCGAAGCGCATGGTGACGCCGCTGGCTTGGAGGACGGTGGTCGTGGTGGTGGTCATGGTGGTCACGCCCCCGCCTTGCTGACGCCGACGGTGCCTTCGGGGAGTTTTGCTTGGTCGGGTACGTCGAGTTGGTCGGTCTCGTGGTATTCGAGCTGGGCGCGTTTGTTGGCGACGAGGCCTTCGGGGCGGAAGCGCATGAGGAGGATGAGGGCGAGGCCGAAGAGGAGGAGTTGGTAGTCCTCGAGGAATTGGAGTTTGGCGGGGATGAGGTAGAGCAGGGCGGCGCCGATGAGGGGGCCGCTGATGGTGCCCATGCCGCCGAGGATGACGGCGGCGAGGAGGAAGGCGGAGTTGGGGGGGACGGTGTTGGCGAAGAGGTATTGCTCGGGGGTGATGCTGTAGGAGACGTGGGCTTGGACGGTGCCGGCGAATCCGGCGAGGGTGGCGCCGAGGGCGAAGGCGATGAGTTTGACGCGGAAGCCGTTGATGCCCATGGCGGTGGCGGCGGTTTCGTCTTCGCGGATGGCGACCCAGGCGCGGCCGATGCGGGATTCGCCGCTGCGGCGGAAGACGAGGACGACGACGGCGGTGAAGAGGAGCATCAGCAGGTAGTAGTTGGCGGGTCTGCTGAGGGTGAAGCCGAGGATGTCGTGTTCGGTGCCGAGGTCCCAGCCGAGGATTTTGAGGTCGGGGATGTTGGGGATGCCTTGGGCGCCGTTGGTGAGGTCGGGGCCTGCGCTTCCGTTGAGGTTGTTCATGGTGATCCGGAAGATTTCGCCGAAGCCGAGGGTGACGATGGCGAGGTAGTCGCCGCGGAGGCGCAGGGTGGGGGCGCCGATGATGACGCCGAAGGCGAGGGAGACGGCGGCGCCGGTGAGGACGGCGGCCCAGAAGGGGAAGTGGACGTCGAAGGTGGAGGCGGGGGAGCCGGAGACGAGGGCGGCGGTGTAGGCGCCGACGCCGAGGAACGCGACGTATCCGAGGTCGAGGAGTCCGGCGAGGCCGACGACGACGTTCAGGCCGAGGGCGACGGTGGCGAAGATGAGGATGTTGACGCCGATGAGGGCGTAGCTGGCGTCGCTCTGGGTGAAGGGGAAGAGTGCGGCGGCGACGATGGCGGCGGCGAAGGTGACGTTGCGGTGTTTGGCGGTGAGGGTGTTGAGGCGGGGGATGAGGCCGGCGCGGTGGAGTGCGGTGGCGGCGAAGGCGGCGGTGATGAGGAAGCCGATGAAGAGTTCGGTGTAGGCGTCGATGCCGTAGGCGAAGACGTAGAGGCCGATGCCGAAGGAGGCGGCGATGATGAGGATTTCGACGGCGTCGGGGAGTTGTTTGGCGCGTTTGGGTGGGGGTGCTTTGAAGCTGTGGCGGAGGCGTTGCCAGGGGTTGGTGGTGGTGTCGGTGTCGGGGGTGTCGGAGGGGAGGCCGAGGGCGCCGATGGTGGCGGTGAGGGCGCCGATGCCGGAGATCCAGGCGCCGGGTTCGAGGTTGACGATGCCGCCGAGGTGGTCGGAGATGGCGCCCATGGTGTAGCCGGTGGTGCCGAGGACTCCGAGGGTGAGCAGGAGGATGGGGCTGTTGGTGCCGCCTGGGGTGAGCCAGTTCAGTCCGGGGATGCGGTAGGCGGCGAGGGTGAAGACGATGGTGAGGGCGGCGCCGGTGAGGGTGATGAGTTGGAGGCCGCCGGGGTAGCCGGTGACGGTGAGGTCGCCGGGGAAGTCGTCGGTCCAGGTCCAGGCGAGGAAGGTGCCGATGAGGGCGGTGGTGGAGCCGATGAGGACGAGGAGGCGGGCGAGGGGTTCGGGGAGGGGGAGGGTGGAGATGGGGGCGCCGGTGTGGGTTTTGGTGAGTTGGGGGGCGCCGGGGGTGCTGGGGGTTTTGGTGGTCATGGGTATCACGCCCGATCCGCGACGCGTTCGCCTAGGAGCCCTTGGGGCCTGAGGAGGAGGACGAGGATGAGGAGGGCGAAGGCCCATACGTCCTTCCAGGCGCCGCCGCCGAACTGTTCCATGCCGGGTACGTCGCCCATGTAGCCGGTGGCGAGTGCTTCGGCTACGCCGAGGACGATGCCGCCGAGCATGGCGCCGTAGATGTTGCCGATGCCGCCGAGTACGGCTGCGGTGAAGGCTTTGAGGCCCATGATGAAGCCCATTTTGAAGCCGACTTGGCCGTTGTGGAGGCCGTAGCCGACGGCGGCGATGGCGGCGAAGGCGGCGCCGATGGCGAAGGCCATGACGATGATGCGGTCGGTGTTGATGCCCATGAGTTTTGCGGTGTCGGGGTCTTGTGCGGTGGCTTGCATGCCGCGTCCGGAGCGGGTCTTGTTGACGTACCAGCCGAGGATGAGCATGCAGGCGGGTGCGGCGATGATGAGGAAGAGGTCGCCGCGTTGGATGTCGGCGCCGAAGACATGGATGGGGTCGCCGCCGAATTGTGGGAAGGAACGGTCCTTCTTGGCGTCGGGGTACCACTTCCATACGGCTTGTTGGAGCAGGATGGACAGGCCGATGGCGGTGATGAGGGGGGCGAGTCGTGGTGCTCCGCGCAGGGGGCGGTAGGCGAAGCGTTCGGCTGCGGTGCCGACGGCGACGGAGCATATGACGCCGCCGATGATCATGATGGGTATCGCGGCGAGCAGGGAGAAGCCGTCGGGGAGCCAGAGGAAGACGGTGAGGGCGCCGAAGCCCCCGACCATGAAGATCTCGCCGTGGGCGAAGTTGATGAGCTGGACGATTCCGTAGACCATCGTGTAGCCGATCGCGATGAGACCGTACATCGCGCCGAGGATGAGTCCATTGGCCAGCTGTTGCGGCAGTTCGTTCACCGCAGGGCCTCCGTTGGATGGTTCGGATATGGCACCGCGCGGGAGCGCTGGTAGCGCGTCCCGCGCGGTCTTGAGTCAATGGGGGTGGGTGTTTCGAGCAGGCGCGCTGGTGTGTGTCGCGGTGCGGGTGTGCCCTGCGGGGGCGTGGGGAACCGCGCGGCCGGGTGCGGAGGGCCTGCGGGTTCGGCACCGCGTGTCCAGCGGGGCGCCTAGCGGGGCTTGTAGGCCTCGCTGAACTTGGATTCCCACTTGTTGTTCTTGTTGACCTGGTATGCGGTCATCATGGTGTTCGTGGTGTCGCCGTACTCGTCGAAGGAGACGGTTCCGGTGACGCCGTCGAACTTGACCTTGCTCATCGCTTCGAGGACCTTGGTGCGGCCGTCGGAGGGGAGTTCTCCGTCGTTGTCCTCGACGGCGATCTTCACGGCTTCGATGATCGCCCAGGTGGCGTCGTAGGTGCCGCCGCCGTAGGTTTCCATGTTTTCTTTGTAGTTCTTGTTGTATTCCTCGATGAACTTCTTGGCGGAGGGCAGTTCTTCGACGGGCTTGCCGACGGAGGTGCCGAGGTCGTTGATGGCCTTCTTGTTGAGCTTGGGGAACTCTTCGCTCTTCATGCCGTCGCCGCCCATGAGGGGGATCTTGGCGCCGGATTCCTTGAGCTGTTGGCTGAGGGGGGCGGCTGCGGGGTATTCGCCGCCGTAGTAGACGGCTTCGGCGCCCTTGCCCTTGACCTGGGAGGCGACGGATTTGAAGTCGCGGTCCTCGGGGTTGACGTGGTCCTGGCCGACGATCTTGCCGCCGAGGTCGGTGAAGGTGTCCTTGAAGGAGGCGGCGAGGCCGGCGCCGTAGGTCTTCTGGTCGTCGATCAGGTAGACCTTCTTGATCTTTGCCTTCTGGAACAGGTACTGGGCGGCGAACTGGCCTTGGACCTGGTCGGTGGTGGCGGTGCGGAAGAAGGTCTTGAACTGGCGCTTCTTGTCGCCCTTCTTCCAGCCGTCGCCCTGGGTCAGCTCGGTGCCGGTGTTGGCGGGCGAGATCTGGGTGAGGTCGGCGTCGTTGAAGGGCTTCTGCATCGACTGGGAGACGTTGGAGTTGAGCGGGCCGACGACGCCGAGGACGCTCTTGTCGCTGATGAACTTCTGGGCGTTCTGGCCGCCGACGGAGGGCTGGCCCTGGTCGTCGAGGGGCTGGAGTTTGAACTCGACGCCGTCGACGGTGTTCTCCTTGTTGGCGGTCTTGACCGCGAGTTCGGCGGAGTTGCGCATGCCGATGCCGAGGGCGGAGAGGTCGCCGGTGAGGGGGGCGTCGAAGCCGATGACGACGGTCTTCTTGTCTCCTGAGTCGTTGTCGTCGTTCTTGTCCTTGTCGCGCGACCCGCAGGCGGTGAGGGTGAGTGCCCCGGTGGTCAACACCGTGGTGAGGATGAGCGCGGAACGGTTTCGCACGATTGGTCCTTTCCCCAGGCGCGGCCCTCTGCTGAGGGACCGTGAAGATCGCCGGGCCGTACTGGTGGTGGTACAGGGCCGTGCAATTCAGTTCGCGCCCGGCGGCGCGGTGACTGGCCGTGACTCTAAGGGCGCATTTGATCCTGGAGGAGTGGTCGGACCTAGGCTGTGACGCTCTTGTTATGCCACGGAGTATTCCGCGCTGGAACGCAGGGGGTGGTTGTGGCGGAATCTGCATGCTTCGGCGTATCCGGTGCGGAGGGCGGGGCAGGACTGTTTCTTGGTTTTACTCATGACGCCGGTGTTCGGGGGAGTGTGGGGTGGAGCGGCCCGGAAAGATCTTTTACGTGGGGGGCCGGGCTTTTCGATCTTGATTTCTGGTTGGGGGGTGGATTACGGAGGGTTACGCGGGAGAAAGGGAGGTGGGGATTCCGGGGCATGTTTCCGTGTTCGCGAATGTGTGTGGTCAGGAGTGTTTTCGGGGGGTGCTCCTGTTTTTCCGGTGAAGAGGGGTCTGGCCGGGGGCCCGACAGCACCTCCCCGCCGCTACCGCGGCGGGGTTTCTCCCACCCACGCCTGCCGACTCGCGCGCCGTCTTCGGCCCTTCCCGCCGCTGCCGCGACGGGGTCTCTCCCACCCGCCCACCCGTGCCTGCCCCGGCGACCGGGTCGGGCCCCGGCCTGGCGGCTTGCGGGCCGTCTTGTGTCCTTCCCGCCGCTGTCGCGGCGGGTTCTTTCCCACCCGCCCACCCGTTACTGCCCCGGCGACCGGGTCGGACCCTGACCTGGCGGCTTGCGGGTCGTCTTCCGTCTTTCCGCCCGCCCACCCGTGCCTGCTCCCGGCGACCGGGTCGGGCCCTGGCCTAGCGGCTGGCGGGCCGTCTTGCGTCCTCCCCGCCACCCGTCCCGCCCGTAGCTTCCCCGGTGGTCCATTCGGGCCGCGGCCTAGCGCCTTGCAGGGTGTCGATCGTGGTCGATCCGGCGCCGGCCCAGCGGCCCGCTCGTCGGTCCTCGCCGAGCAAGGGGCGGGTGGGCGGGGGGAGCAATCCCCTCGGTGACAGAGAGCCGCAAACGGCGGGCCCGGCGCGGGGCCGTAGCCGATCAGCGGAGGCTCCGGGTGCGCGAGCCCGTTGGTGACGCGGAGGCGTGAACGGCGGGGCCGGGCACGGGATTTCAAGCCCGTCCGGCGTTTGAGGACGAGGCCGGAGGCCGATGGAAGGGCGGGCGGGTGGGGGAGAGGCCCTGCCGGGAGGAGAGGCCTCGCCGGGAAGGGGACAGGCCTCGCCGGGAAGGGGGCAGGCCCCGCCGGGAAGGGGATAGGCCCCGCCGGAAGGGGGCAGGCCCCGCCCGGCGGAGGGGGCAGGCCCTGCCCGGCGGAGGGGCCCGTCAGGGTGTGGGGGCCTCGCGGAGGAGGCAGGTGAGGCGGGCGGTGCACACCCGCTTACCGCTCTCCTCGCTGACGACAACCTCGTACGTAGCCGTCGACCGCCCCAGATGCACAGGCGTCGCCACCCCCGTGACGAGCCCGGACCGCACACCCCGGTGATGCGTACAGTTCAGGTCGACGCCCACGGCGATCTTCGAGCTGCCGCCGTGCAGCATCGCCCCGATGGACCCGAGCGTCTCCGCGAGCACCGCGGACGCGCCGCCGTGCAGCAGCCCGTACGGCTGGGTGTTGCCCTCCACGGGCATCGTGCCGACCACGCGCTCGGCGGCGGCCTCCAGGATCTGCACGCCCATGCGGTTGCCGAGGTTCCCGGCGGAGAACAGGGCGCGCAGGTCGACGCCGAGTCCTGCGTACTCGTCGATGACCTCTTGCGGGAACTTCGTTGGCTGCTGCTCGCCCATGGGGCCGGGCTCCGTTCGTCGTCGACGTCTGAAGGACAGCTGTGACTGAGCGAACGCTCAGTCGGCGGCTGATTGTTCCAGGCGTACGACGACGGACTTGCTGGCGGGGGTGTTGCTGGTGTCGGCGGTGGCGTCCAGCGGTACGAGGACGTTGGTCTCGGGGTAGTACGCCGCCGCGCAGCCGCGGGCCGTGGGGTAGTGCACGACGCGGAAGCCGGGCGCGCGCCGCTCGACGCCGTCCTGCCACTCGCTGACGAGGTCCACGTAGGTGCCGTCGGTGACGCCGAGGGCCTGGGCGTCGGCGGCGTTGACGAGGACGACGCGGCGGCCGTTCTTGATGCCGCGGTAGCGGTCGTCGAGGCCGTAGATCGTGGTGTTGTACTGGTCGTGGGAGCGCAGCGTCTGGAGCAGCAGGCGGCCCTCGGGCAGCGCCGGGTACTCGACGGGCGCGGCGGTGAAGTTGGCCTTGCCGGTGGCGGTGGGGAAGCGGCGCTCGTCGCGCGGGGCGTGCGGGAGGGTGAAGCCGCCGGGCCGGGCCACGCGCGCGTTGAAGTCCTCGAAGCCGGGGATGACGCGTGCGATGCGGTCGCGGACGGTGGCGTAGTCCTTCTCGAACTCTTCCCAGGGGGTGGCCGATCCGGGGCCGAGGACGCGGCGTGCCAGGCGGCACACGATGGCGGGTTCGGAGAGGAGGCCGGGGGCCGCGGGCTTGAGGCGGCCGCGGGAGGCGTGGACCATGCCCATGGAGTCCTCGACGGTGACGAACTGTTCGCCGCCGGCCTGGAGGTCGCGCTCGGTGCGGCCGAGGGTGGGCAGGATCAGGGCGCGTGCGCCCGTCACGGCGTGGGAGCGGTTCAGCTTCGTGGAGACGTGCACGGTGAGGCGGGCGCGGCGCATGGCCGCTTCGGTGACGTCGGTGTCGGGGGAGGCGGAGACGAAGTTGCCGCCCATGGCGAAGAACACCTTGGCGTCGCCGTCGCGCAGGGCGCGGATGGCGCGGACGACGTCGAGGCCGTGGTGGCGGGGCGGGGCGAAGCCGAACTCCTTCTCCAGGGCGTCGAGGAAGGCGGGCGCCGGGCGTTCGAAGATGCCCATCGTGCGGTCGCCCTGCACGTTCGAGTGGCCGCGGACGGGGCAGACACCGGCGCCGGGGCGGCCGATGTTGCCGCGCAGGAGCAGGAAGTTGACGACTTCGCGGATGGTGGGCACGGCGTGCTTGTGCTGGGTCAGGCCCATGGCCCAGCACACGACGGTGCGCTCGGAGGCGAGGACCATGCGCAGGGCCTGCTCGATGGCGGCGCGCTCCAGGCCGGTCGCGGCGAGGGTCTCGTCCCAGTCGGCGGCGCGCGCGGCGGTGGCGAAGTCCTCGAAGCCGTGGGTGTGTTCGCGTACGAAGGTCTCGTCGACGGCGCCTTCCGTCTCCAGGACGAGCTTGTTGAGGAGGCGGAAGAGGGCCTGGTCGCCGCCGAGGCGGATCTGGAGGAAGAGGTCGGTGAGGGCGGTGCCCTGGAGCATGCCCTGGGCGGTCTGGGGGTTCTTGAAGCGCTCCAGGCCGGCTTCGGGCAGCGGGTTGACCGTGATGATCTTCGCGCCGCGGCGCTTGGCCTTCTCCAGGGCGGAGAGCATGCGCGGGTGGTTGGTGCCGGGGTTCTGCCCGGCGACGATGATGAGGTCCGCCTGGTAGAGGTCCTCCAGGAGGACGCTGCCCTTGCCGACGCCGAGGGTTTCGGTGAGGGCCGAACCGGACGACTCGTGGCACATGTTCGAACAGTCGGGGAGGTTGTTCGTGCCGAGTTCGCGGGCGAAGAGCTGGTAGAGGAACGCCGCTTCGTTGCTGGTGCGGCCGGAGGTGTAGAAGACGGCCTCGTCGGGGGATTCGAGCGCGGTCAGTTCCTCGGCGACGATGTCGAAGGCGCGCTCCCACGACACGGCCTCGTAGTGGTCGGCGCCGTCCGCGAGGTACATGGGGTGGGTGAGGCGGCCCTGCTGGCCCAGCCAGTACCCGCTGCGGGTGGCGAGGTCGGCGACGGGGTGCGCGGCGAAGAACTCGGGGGTGACGCGGCGCAGGGTGGCTTCCTCGGCGACCGCCTTCGCCCCGTTCTCGCAGAACTCGGCCTTGTGGCGGTGCTCCGGCTCGGGCCAGGCGCAGCCGGGGCAGTCGAAGCCGTCCTTCTGGTTGACGCGAAGGAGGGTGAGCGCGGTGCGCCGGACGCCCATCTGCTGCTGGGCGATCCGCAGGGTGTGGCCGATGGCCGGCAGTCCGGCGGCGGCGTGCTGCGCGTCCGTGACCTGCGGGGCGTCCTGGACCGGGTCACCTTGGGGCGGCTTGCTCGCCATGGCCTGCTCCTCTTCGAGCGCATGAGCGTACGGTGTGCTTCCGATCCTCCCACGCGGGACCGACAGCGCCCGTGGGCGGGGGCGATCGGGGGAGGTGCCCGGCGGCCGTCGCGGCGCGTGCCCGGCGTGCGACGCGCGGTAGGCGCGCCCGACACCGGGGCGGTGGGCGGCCGGGGCGGGGCCGAGTGTCAGTGGGGCGTGGCAGGATCGGGGGCGTGGCAGAGAAAGCATCGAAGAAGACCGAGAAGACGACCGCCGGCGATCGGCCGCGCCTGCTCCTGATGGACGGGCACTCCCTGGCCTACCGGGCGTTCTTCGCGCTGCCCGCGGAGAACTTCACGACGGCGACGGGCCAGCCGACGAACGCGATCTACGGCTTCGCGTCGATGCTGGCGAACACCCTGCGTGACGAGGCGCCCACGCACTTCGCGGTCGCGTTCGACGTGTCGCGCAAGACGTGGCGCTCGCAGGAGTTCGCGGAGTACAAGGCGAATCGCTCGAAGACCCCGGACGAGTTCAAGGGCCAGGTCGAGCTGATCGGCGAGCTGCTCGACGCGATGGGCGCGGTGCGCTTCGCGGTGGACGGCTTCGAGGCGGACGACGTCATCGCGACGCTCGCCACGCAGGCGGAGGCGGAGGGCTTCGAGGTCCTCATCGTCACGGGCGACCGGGACTCCTTCCAGCTGATCACCGACCATGTGACGGTGCTGTATCCGACGAAGGGCGTCTCGGAGCTGACGCGCTTCACTCCGGAGAAGGTCCAGGAGAAGTACGGCCTCACCCCGAGCCAGTATCCGGACTTCGCGGCGCTGCGCGGCGACCCTTCGGACAATCTTCCGGGGATCCCCGGCGTCGGTGAGAAGACGGCCGCGAAGTGGATCAATCAGTTCGGTTCCTTCGCGGAGCTGGTGGAGCGCGCCGAGGAGGTCAAGGGCAAGGCGGGGCAGAATTTCCGCGACCACCTGGAGGCGGTGAAGCTGAACCGCCGGCTCACGGAGATGGTGCGTGACGTCGAGCTGTCCCGGACGGTCGCGGACCTGGCGCGCGCTCCGTACGACCGCAAGGCGGTCGCGATGGTCCTGGACACCTTGGAGATCCGCAATCCGTCGCTGCGGGAGCGCCTGCTCGCGGTGGACCCGGGCGCGGAGGAGGCCGAGCCGGCCCCCGTCGCCGAGGGCGTGGAGCTTGACGGTGCGGTGCTCGGCACGGGCGAGGTGGCGCCGTGGCTGGCCGAGCACGGCAAGGCGGTCCTCGGCCTGGCGACGGTCGACTCCTGGTCGCTCGGCACGGGTTCGGTCACCGAGGTCGCGCTCGCCGCGGCCGGCGGGGCCGCCGCCTGGTTCGACCCGGCGCAGCTCGACGAGGCCGACGAGAAGGCGTTCGCGTCCTGGCTCGCCGACGCGAAGAAGCCGAAGGTGTTGAACAACGCCAAGGCGGTACTGCGCGTCTTCGCCGAGCACGGCTGGAGCGTCGAGGGCGTCAGCATGGACACCGCGCTCGCCGCGTATCTGGTGAAGCCGGGCCGCCGCTCCTTCGACCTGGACGCGCTGTCCCTGGAGTATCTGGGCCGTGAGCTGGTGCCCGCCGCCGAGTCCGACGGACAGCTGGCCTTCGGTACGGAGGACGACGAGCAGGCCGCGGCCGACGCCCTGATGGTGCAGGCCCGCACGATCCTGGACCTGGGCACGGCGTTCGGCGAGAAGCTGCCGGAGGTCGGCGCGGCCGGGCTGCTCACGGATGTGGAGCTGCCGACGTCGGCGCTCCTCGCCCGCCTGGAGCGGCACGGCATCGCGGCGGACCGCGCGCATCTGGAGTCGATGGAGCAGCAGTTCGCGGGCGCCGTGCAGCAGGCGGTGAAGGAGGCGCACGCGGCGGCGGGCCACGAGTTCAACCTGGGCTCGCCCAAGCAGCTCCAGGAGGTCCTCTTCGGCGAGTTGGGCCTGCCCAGGACGAAGAAGACGAAGACCGGGTACACCACGGACGCGGACGCGCTCGCCTGGCTCGCCGCCCAGACGGACAATGAGCTGCCCGTCATCATGCTGCGCCACCGTGAGCAGGCGAAGCTGCGCGTGACGGTCGAGGGCCTGGTCAAGACGATCGCCGCGGACGGCCGCATCCACACGACGTACAACCAGACGGTGGCGGCCACCGGCCGGCTGTCGTCGACGGATCCGAATCTGCAGAACATCCCGGTGCGGACGGACGAGGGCCGGGCGATCCGCCGCGGCTTCGTCGTGGGCGAGGGCTTCGAGTCCCTGATGACGGCGGACTACAGCCAGATCGAGCTGCGCGTGATGGCGCACCTGTCGGAGGACGAGGGCCTCATCGAGGCGTTCACGTCGGGTGAGGACCTGCACACCACGGTGGCCTCGCAGGTGTTCGGCGTGGACGGCAAGGACGTCGACGCGGAGATGCGCCGCAAGATCAAGGCGATGTCGTACGGCTTGGCGTACGGCCTGTCGGCGTTCGGCCTCTCCCAGCAGTTGAACATCGAGGCGGCGGAGGCCCGTGTCCTGATGGACACGTACTTCGAGCGGTTCGGCGGGGTGCGCGACTATCTGCGGCGCGTCGTCGACGACGCGCGTGCCACGGGGTACACGGAGACGATGCTGGGCCGCCGCCGCTATCTCCCGGATCTCAACAGCGACAACCGGCAGCGCCGTGAGATGGCCGAGCGGATGGCGTTGAACGCGCCGATCCAGGGCACGGCCGCGGACATCGTCAAGGTCGCGATGCTGAACGTGGACCGGGCGCTTACGGAGGCGGGGCTGACCTCGCGGATGCTGCTCCAGGTCCATGACGAAATCGTCCTGGAGATCGCCCCGGGCGAGCGGAAGGCCGTCGAGGAGCTGGTGCGCAGGGAGATGGCCGGGGCGGTGTCGCTGCGCGCGCCGCTGGACGTGTCGGTGGGCGTGGGCCCTGACTGGGAGTCGGCCGCGCACTAGCCTCCCGGCCCGGGCCGCACTTCAGCGGCCTGCGGTCTCGTCCTCGGACGCCGGGCGGGCTCGGAGACCCTGGCCCGCCCGGCGCTCCGACGAGCTGTACGCCGGGCCGCGGGTGGGGGCCGCCGGGGCCGCCGCCACGGGGAAGTGAACGGTCGCGGACCGGTAGGAGAACCGGTACAGGCCCGTGACTGGCCAATCAGACAAAATCGGACGCGAACAGGTGTCTCGGCTCCGAGAGTTGTCGTAGTGTCGCCTGAGCCGTCCCCTGAGGGCGCCCATGCGCGCACCGGGGCGGTTCGAGCAGGTCGTCAAGGGGAGGGATTCACGGACATGGCGCCGGTATTCGGCAAGCGGCTGCGCAAGGCGACGGTGACCACCGCGGTCGCCGCCGCGGCGGTGGCGGCCCTGGCCGCCTCGCAGGCCCCGGGCGTGGCCACGACGGACCAGCCGCGTGACGAATGGGCAGCCGACTCCGCGCCGCCGCCGGACGGCGACTCCGCGACCGGCGACTCGCCGTACTACACCGACCTGCCGCCCCTCGAAAGCCCGGTGCCGCCCAACGGCAAGCCCGGTGGCCCCAAGGGCGGCGCGGAGGCCGGTCTGCCCGCCACGGTCCTGGACGCGTACAAGAAGGCCGAGGCGGCCGTGCGCACGGCGAAGCCCGGCTGCAACCTCCCCTGGCAGCTGCTCGCCGCGATCGGCAAGGTCGAGTCGGGCCAGGCCCGCGGCGGCCGCGTCGACGACGACGGTACGACCCTCACGCCGATCCTCGGCCCGGTCCTCGACGGCAACGGCTTCGCGAAGATCACGGACACCGACCGCGGCGCCTTCGACGGCGACACCACGCACGACCGCGCCGTCGGCCCCATGCAGTTCATCCCCTCGACCTGGGCGTCCTCCGGCCAGGACGGCAACGGCGACGGCAAGAAGGACCCGAACAATATCTACGACGCCGCGCTCGCCGCCGCGCACTACCTGTGCGGGAACGGCCGGGACCTCGCCGTCAAGGACGACCTGAACGCCGCGATCCTCAGCTACAACCGGTCCACGGAGTACCTGAACACGGTCCTGTCGTGGCTGGAGTACTACCGCAAGGGCACCCACGAGATCCCCGACGGCACCGGTCAGCTGCCGGGCGACCGCAGCGACGATCGGCCGCGGCGGCCCGGCCCGACCACGCCGCCCTCCTCGCGCCCCGAGACCACCCCGGTGGAGCGCGAGGGCAGGTACACCCCGCCGCCGCGCGACGGCTCCGGCAACCCCGGCAACGGCGGCTCGCACCAGCCGGGCGGCGGCGGCGACCCGCAGAAGCCGCAGCCGCCGAAGCCCAAGCCGCCGTCCCCGCAGGACCGGGTCTTCGAGCTGAAGAACGCCGGCCCGATCGAGTTGACCGCGACCGCGGGCGACGCCTTCGCCGAGCGCCCGTCGGTGCTCGCCGTGACCGGCTCGGGCGTCGAGGTGCCCAAGGCGAAGATCCGGTTCACCATCGGCGGCAAGACGGACACGCGCTTCGAGGGCGGCGCCCGCAGCGTCACCGTCCTCACGGACGCCCATGGCCTTGCCGTCTCGCCGAAGCTGCGCGCGGGCGAGACGACGGGCGACTTCTCCGTCCGCGCTCTGGTGGTGAGCCGTTCCCTGGCCCCGGTCAAGGTGCCCGGCACGGTCACCGCACGCAAGGCCGACAAGCTCGTCCGCGTCGGCGACGAGCCGCTGACGTGCGTGGCGGGCCAGGCCTTCGCCGAGCGGGTCGCGGCCAAGGCGACGTACAAGAACAAGCCCGCGGCCGGTGTCGCCGCCACCGCCACGCTGGTCAAGTCGAAGGAGAGCCCGGTCGTAAACGACAAGGGCCCCTACTTCAAGGACGCCGCGGGCAAGCCCGTGCGCACCCTCAAGGGCCTGAGGACGGACGCCGACGGCAAGCTGCTGCTGCCGAAGCTGTACGCCGACGACACGGCGGGCACGTATCTGCTGCGCGTCGTCACCGAGGGCGGCGGCACGCTCCTCGTCGAGCTGAAGGTGACGGAGCCGGTCACCGATGAGCCCGACGAGTCGCCCTCGGCCACCCCGTCCGGCTCGGCGTCGCCGTCCGGTTCCGCGACCCCGTCCGGCTCCGCGTCGCCGAGCGCCTGACGGGACCGCCCCCGGCACACCCCGAGACCGCCCCCGCGCCCTCACGGCGCGGGGGCGGTCCGCGTTCCCGGCGACCCGCGGCCGGATCCGCGCGAGCTGTTCTCATCTCATCCGCGCGTTGCTACGGTGCCCCCGCTCTGACGAACAGTCAGCTACGGGCGGGCGGTCAGCCGCGTCCGGCCCCGAGACCGCCCGGGAGGCCCCCATGCGCGCCCTCATCGCCGCCGCCACCGGCCTGGCCGTCGCCCTCGCCCTGGTCCTCACCGTCACGGCCATCGGCGCCCCGGCCGGCGAGACCTCGCCGAAGCCGCTGCTCACCACCGTCCCCGAGCACCCCTAGGGAGGGCCGCGATGCGCCGCAAGGCCGCTCTGGTCCTGCTCGCCCTCGCCGTGTTCTTCGCGACCACGGCCCCGCTCCTCCGCTGGTACGCCTTCCCGCGCCTGGTCAAGATCCCGCCCGGCCGGTACGAGACGATGGTCCTGGAGGCGAAGCCCGCGACCCTCATCGACTACGGCACCATGAAGGCCGAGAAGGTCCCCAAGGTCACCATCGTGCAGACCCTCAAGGGCAACGTGGAGGCCTCCGAGAGGATCGAGAAGAACGACGGGGACTCCTCCCGGGACGTCGTGGTCTGGGACACGCTGTCGTACGTCCAAGGACCCGACGGCAAGATGGTCTCCAAGATCCCCGAGCGCTACATCTTCGACGCCCACAGCCAGGAACCCGTCCACGCCACCGGCGAGATGGTCGACGGCGACCCGGTGCGGCGCGAGGGCATCGAGTTCAAATGGCCCTTCCTGACGAAGAAGCGGGACTACGAGTACTTCGACGGGCAGGCCCGCGTCACCAAGCCCATCCACTACCGGGGCACCCGCACCTTCCGGGGCGTCGAGGTCTACTACTTCGAGCAGACCATCCCCTGGACCGAGGTCCCCATGCCCAAGACGCTCCCGGTCAAGGGCATCACGCCCGAGTCCATCGCCAAGACGGGCACCACGCGCTGGTACACCACGGTCCGCAAGTTCTGGATCGAGCCGACCACCGGGGCGCCCGTCTACGGCGAGGAGATCCACAAGGAGGAGCTGCGCGGCGGCACCCTGCTCGGCGACCGCGACAAGGTCACCGCGTTCTCCGGGCACGTGAAGATGCGCGAGGACTACATCCGCCACACCGTGGACCTGGTCAAGTCCCAGCGCGTCCTGATCCTGCTCATGACCTCGTACCTGCCGTGGGGCTTCCTCGGCCTCGGCGTGCTGCTGCTGGCCCTCGCCCTCTGGCTGGAGGCCCGCGGCCGCACCCCCGGCGACCCGGAGCCGACGGGGGAGCCCGAACCCCGGCCGCAGCCGGCGAACGCCTGACCGTCAGGCCCCCTCGGCTCGCGCGGCCCTCTCCTGGCGGGCCTTGGTGTACCGCGTGGGCGCGGCCCGCGCCGGATCCTCCGGCCAGGGGTGCTTCGGATAGCGGCCGCGCAGCTCCGCCCGCACCGAGCGGTAGCCCTCGCGCCAGAACGACGCCAGGTCCGCGGTGACCGCCGCCGGACGCCCCGCGGGCGACAGCAGGTGCACGAGGAGCGGCACCCCGGCCACCCGGGGCGTGGCGTCGAGCCCGAACATCTCCTGAAGCTTCACCGCGAGGACCGGCCGCTCCGGATCCGTGTAGTCCACCCGGATCCGGGAGCCGCTCGGCACCTCCACGCGCTCCGGCGCGAGCACGTCCAGACGGGCCGCCTCACCGCCCGCCCACGGCAGGAGCCGCGTCAGCGCCTGCCCGGCCTCGATCCGGGCCAGGTCGGCGCGGCGCCGCGCCCGGCCAAGCTCCGGTTCGAGCCACGCGTCGGGCACCGCGAGCAGCGCCGCGTCGGACACGTCGGGCCACGGCTCACCGAGGTGAAGGCGCAGGAACCGCAGCCGGTCCCGCAGCGCGACGGCGTCCTTGCTCCAGCGCAGCAGCGCCACGCCTCCTTGGCGCAGTCCTTCGAGCAGCGCCTCCCGGACGAGGTGGGGGTCGGGGTCACGCAGCGGCCGCACCGCCAGCTCCACCGCGCCGAGGCGCTCCACGTGCCGGGCGACCACGTCCCCGTCTGCCCAGGCGACCTCGTCCCGCGCCGCGTACAGGGAGGCGGCGGCGGCCCGCGCGGCGTCCTCGTCGACGACCGCGCCGAGCCGTACGCGCGCGTGGCCCGCGCCGACGGGGCGGTCGGCCACCGCCACGGCCACCCAGGGCGCCCCGCCGAGCCCGGACCCCGGCCCTGTCTCGGCCCGGGTGCCGCCCGCCATCAGGTACGTCCCGTCCGCCGTGCGCCGGGCCACGCGCTCGGGGAAGGCGAGGGCGGCCACGAGCCCGACGACGGCGTCGTCGCCGGACGCCTTCGCCGCCGCGTCACCGGCGGGCGGCCGGGAAGCCCCGGAGCCCACGGCGGCCGTGAGCCGGGAGACCTCCGCGTGCCACCGGGGCGCGTACCCGTCGCCGCCGCGCCGCGCGGCGCGCAGGGCCGCCGCCAGGTCGTCGCCGTACTCCCGTGGCGGCTCCTCGCTCAACAGCGCCACCGCCTCCGCGGCCCGCCGCGCGCCGACCCGCGGCGCGGCGTCCAGGAGGGCGCGCGCGAGCCGGGGATGCGCCCCCACCCGGGAGAGCCGCAGGCCGCGCTCGGTGGCACGGCCCGTGCCCGCGTCCACCGCGCCGACGGCCGTCAGGACCTCGCGCGCGGCCGCCATCGCGCCACCGGGCGGCGGGTCGAGCAGCGCGAGCCCGCTCGCGCCGGGGTCACCCCAGCACGCCGCCTGGAGGGCGAACGCCGTGAGGTCCGCGACCTTGATCTCGGGGGCGGGGAAGCGCGGCAGGCGGCCGTCCTCCGCCTGCGCCCAGCAGCGGTACACCGCGCCCGGCGCCTCGCGTCCGGCACGCCCCGCCCGCTGCCGCCCCGCCGCCTGCGAGGCCCGTACCGTCGTCAGGGAGCTGAGCCCGCGCGCGTGGTCCACGCGGGGCTCGCGGGCCAGGCCCGAGTCGACCACGACCCGCACCCCCGGCACCGTCAGGGACGACTCGGCCACCGACGTCGCGAGCACCACGCGCCGCCGCTCGCCCCCGGCGAGCACCGCGTCCTGCACCTCGGCGGGGGCGCGCCCGTGCACCTGGAGGACCTCCACGTCCGCGAGCCCGGCCAGCTGCCCGGCCACGCGGCCGATCTCGCCGGCCCCCGGCAGGAAGCACAGCACGTCGCCCTCGCGCTCCCGCAGCGCCCGCCGCACCACCGCGGCGACGTGGGTGAGCAGCGCCGGGTCCACGCGCAGGCCGTGCGGGGGCCGCACCGGATCCTTCGGCGGCGCCCACACCACCTCCACGGGGTGCGCGACACCCGCCGCCTCCACCACCGGCGCGTCCCCGAGGACCCGCGCCAAGGCCGCGGCGTCCGTCGTCGCGGACGCCGCCACCAGCTTCAGGTCCGGGCGCAGCGTCTCGCGTACGTCGATCAGGAAGGCGGCCGCGGTGTCCGCGTCCAGGTGCCGCTCGTGGCACTCGTCCAGGATGACGACGTCGACCCCACCGCCGCCCGCCAGCTCCTGGTCGCGCTGGAGCCGCTGGAGCAGGACGCCGGTCGTGACGACCTCCACGCGCGTGTGCGGGCCCACCACGCGCTCGCCGCGCACCGTGTAGCCGACGGTCTGGCCCGCCTTCTCGCCGAGCAGCCAGGCCATCCGGCGGGCGGCGGCGCGGGCCGCGATCCGGCGGGGCTCGGCGACGACCACACGACGGGCCGGCGCGTCACGCTCGGTGAGGCCCGCGAGGGCCAGCGGCACCAGGGTGGTCTTGCCCGTGCCGGGAGGCGCGCAGAGCACGGCGGCTCCGGGCCCGTCGAGGGCGGCGCGCAGCGCGGGCAGCGCCTCGCGCACGGGCAGGTTCAGGGCGGCGTCACGGATCACGCCCCCAGTGTCGTACGGACCCGGCGGGGGCGAAGTCCGCTGCGGTACGGGAGCGCCCCGAGGGGGCGCGGGGCTGTGCTGACATGCGGCTCCGCCGCGCGGGCGCGACCGGCCACGACGCTCCCGCAGACAATCGACGGCCCGTCGCGGCAATTCCAGCGAAGCGCTCAGTCCCGCTCGCACACGAAGATCGCCGTCCCCGGGATCAGGTTGCCGCGCAGCGGGGACCAGCCGCCCCACTCCTGGGTGTTCCACGCGGGCCACTCCGGCTCCACCAGGTCCACCAGGCGAAGGCCGCCCGCGACGACGTCCCGGACCCGGTCGCCGAGCGTCCTGTGGTGCTCGACGTAGACCGCGCGGCCGCTGTCGTCCTGCTCGACGTACGGTGTGCGGTCGAAGTACGAGGCGGCCACCGACAGGCCCTCGGGGCCCGGCTCGTCCGGGAACGCCCAGCGGATCGGGTGCGTCACTGAGAACACGAACCGGCCGCCGGGCCGCAGCACCCGCTGCACCTCCCGCAGCACCCGCACCGGCTCCGCGACGAAGGGCAGCGCCCCGTACGCGGAGCAGGCGAGGTCGAAGGAGCAGTCCGCGAAGGGCAGCGCGCCCGCGTCCGCCTCCACCAGCGGCACCCGGCCGCCGTCGATCCGCAGGGCGTGCTGGAGCTGGCGGTGCGAGAGGTCGAGCGCCACGGGCCGCGCGCCCTGGCCGGCGAGCCAGCGCGAGCACTGGGCCGCGCCCGCGCCGATCTCCAGGACGTCCTTGCCCTTGAGGCCCTCCGCGGGGCCGAGCAGCTCCGCCTCGACCTCGTCGAGGCCCTCGGGCCCCCAGACGAACCGGTCGTCGCCGAGGAACGTGCCGTGCTCGGTCTGGTACTCGTCCGCGTTCCGGTCCCACCAGCCCCGATTGGCTCGCACACTCTCCGTGACATCAGTGTCACGACGGGTGGCCTGAGGCTCGGACGTGCCGTGCTCTTGGATGATCTGCTCCCTCGTCGGTACGCTGCGGGCGCCGCCGTCCGGAAGGCGACGCGGCAGAGCGCGCTGCGGCCCGTGTGGCCTCATGGAACTGGATTTGTGCCGGGTATGCGGCGTTCCGCCCCGGGTGTGCGCCTTCGCGCATTGACCCTGTCGGGCGGCCCCCGTATGCTACAAGTTGCGCTGCGAGCCTGCGTTCCTCAGACATAGCAGGCTGCGCTCGCGTCTGTTGTATGTCCCCTCGGTTGTCGAGGCGCTTTCCGTTCCTTCGGGATCTCCGGAAGCCGGCGCCTCTAGAGCTGTCCGGCTTCTGCAGAGCGAAACGGGCTCCGGCGTATGCAGTACCTACGACTTCAATGTCCGTACCGGAGCCCTTTCCCACATGACGAGCAGCACCGAGACCACCGCCACCACCCCGCAGGTTGCGGTCAACGACATCGGTAACGAGGAAGCCTTCCTCGCCGCGATCGACGAGACGATCAAGTACTTCAACGACGGCGACATCGTCGACGGCGTCATCGTGAAGGTCGACCGGGACGAGGTCCTGCTCGACATCGGTTACAAGACCGAAGGCGTCATCCCGAGCCGCGAGCTCTCCATCAAGCACGACGTCGACCCGAATGAGGTCGTCGCTGTCGGTGACGAGATCGAGGCCCTTGTTCTCCAGAAGGAGGACAAGGAAGGTCGCCTGATCCTCTCGAAGAAGCGCGCCCAGTACGAGCGTGCCTGGGGCACCATCGAGAAGATCAAGGAAGAGGACGGGATCGTCACCGGTACCGTCATCGAGGTCGTCAAGGGTGGTCTCATCCTCGACATCGGCCTCCGCGGCTTCCTCCCGGCCTCCCTGGTCGAGATGCGCCGTGTCCGCGACCTCCAGCCCTACGTGGGCAAGGAGCTCGAGGCGAAGATCATCGAGCTGGACAAGAACCGCAACAACGTGGTCCTGTCCCGCCGCGCCTGGCTCGAGCAGACCCAGTCCGAGGTCCGCCAGACGTTCCTCACCACCCTCCAGAAGGGTCAGGTCCGCTCCGGCGTCGTCTCCTCCATCGTCAACTTCGGTGCCTTCGTGGACCTGGGTGGCGTCGACGGTCTGGTCCACGTTTCCGAGCTGTCCTGGAAGCACATCGACCACCCGTCCGAGGTCGTCGAGGTCGGCCAGGAGGTCACGGTCGAGGTCCTGGACGTCGACATGGACCGCGAGCGCGTCTCCCTGTCGCTGAAGGCGACCCAGGAAGACCCGTGGCAGCAGTTCGCCCGCACCCACCAGATCGGCCAGGTCGTGCCCGGCAAGGTCACGAAGCTGGTTCCGTTCGGTGCGTTCGTCCGCGTGGACGAGGGCATCGAGGGTCTGGTCCACATCTCCGAGCTGGCCGAGCGCCACGTGGAGATCCCGGAGCAGGTCGTCCAGGTCAACGACGAGATCTTCGTCAAGGTCATCGACATCGACCTCGAGCGTCGCCGGATCTCGCTGTCCCTGAAGCAGGCCAACGAGTCCTTCGGTGCCGACCCGGCGTCGGTCGAGTTCGACCCGACCCTGTACGGCATGGCCGCGTCCTACGACGACCAGGGCAACTACATCTACCCCGAGGGCTTCGACCCGGAGACCAACGACTGGCTGGAGGGCTTCGACGCCCAGCGCGAGGCGTGGGAGACCCAGTACGCCGAGGCGCAGCAGCGCTTCGAGCAGCACCAGGCTCAGGTCATCAAGTCCCGCGAGGCCGACGCCCAGGCGGCGGCCGAGGGCGGCGACGCCGCGGCTGCGGCTCCGGCCGCCTCCGGTGGCGGCGGCGGTTCGTACTCCTCCGAGGGTCCGGACAACTCCGGCGCGCTGGCTTCGGACGAGGCGCTCGCCGCGCTTCGCGAGAAGCTCGCCGGCGGCCAGAGCTGAGGCTCTAACTGCCGCTAGCTGAAACGGCGGGCCGCACCCCGACTGGGGTGCGGCCCGCCGTGCTTTTCCCTCGTCCGCGAGTCCTCTCCGGCTGGTCGCGCCCGCGCGGCGGAGCGCATACCGACCACAGCCCCGCGCCCCGTCGGGGCGCCCCCGCGGCAATCGCCGACGGCGGGAATGCCCGCCTTCCAGGGCGTGTTCTGGTCTACGAACACGAGGAGGAGCGGTCACTGTGCTTGATCCGCAGGGTTTGTACGCGTGGGAGCCCAAGGGGCTCGCGGTCGTCGACATGGCGCTTGCCCAGGAGTCGGCCGGTCTTGTCATGCTCTACCACTTCGACGGATACATCGACGCGGGCGAGACCGGCGACCAGATCGTCGAGCGGCTCGTGGACAGCCTGCCCGGACAGGTCGTGGCGCGCTTCGACCACGACCGGCTCGTCGACTACCGCGCGCGCCGCCCGCTGCTGACCTTCCGCCGCGACCAGTGGAGCGACTACGAGGAGCCCACGCTCGACGTGCGGCTGCTCCAGGACGCCACCGGCGCGCCCTTCCTGCTGCTCTCAGGACCCGAGCCGGACATCGAGTGGGAGCGCTTCGCCGCCGCCGTCAAGGAGATCGTCGAACGGCTCGGCGTCCGGCTCTCGGTGAACTTCCACGGCATCCCGATGGGCGTCCCGCACACCCGCCCCGTCGGCCTCACCCCGCACGGCACCCGCACCGACCTGGTGCCGGGCCACACCAGCCCCTTCGACGAGGCGCAGGTGCCCGGCAGCGCGGAGGCCCTGGTCGAGTACCGCCTCTCCCAGGCGGGCCACGACGTGCTCGGCGTCGCCGCGCACGTGCCGCACTACGTGGCGCGGTCGGCGTACCCGGACGCGGCCCTCACCGTCCTGGAGGCGATCACCGCCGCCACCGGCCTGGTGCTGCCGTCCGTCGCGCACGGGCTGCGCACGGAGGCCCACCGCACCCAGACCGAGATCGACCGCCAGATCCAGGAGGGCGACGAGGAACTGGTCGCGCTCGTACAGGGACTTGAGCACCAGTACGACGCGGCCGCGGGCGCGGAGTCGCGGGGCAACATGCTCGCCGAGCCCGTGGACATCCCGTCGGCGGACGAGATCGGCCTGGAGTTCGAGCGCTTCCTCGCGGAGCGGGAAGGCGACGGCTGACGCCAGGGCCTAAGCTGCCGGTCATGCTGAAGGTGGGTTTGACCGGCGGTATCGGCGCCGGCAAGAGCGAGGTGTCGCGGCTCCTTGTCGCGTCCGGGGCCGTCCTGATCGACGCCGACCGCATCGCGCGCGAGGTGGTGGCGCCCGGCACGGACGGGCTCGCCGAGGTCGTAGCGGCCTTCGGCGAGCACGTGCTCGCCCCGGACGGCTCCCTGGACCGGCCGAAGCTCGGCGCGATCGTCTTCGCCGACGCTGCCAAGCTGGCCACGCTCAACGGCATCGTGCACCCCCGGGTGGGCGCGCGCTCGGCCGAGCTTGAGCGGGCGGCGGCCCCGGACGCGGTGGTCGTGCACGACGTGCCGCTGCTCACCGAGAACGGGCTCGCGCCGCTGTACGACCTGGTGATCGTCGTCGACGCGAGCCCGGCCACCCAGCTCGACCGCCTGGTACGGCTGCGCGGCATGACCGAGGACGACGCCCGCGCCCGGATGGCCGCCCAGGCCACGCGCGAGAAGCGCCTGGAGATCGCCGACATCGTGATCGACAACGACGGCCCGCTCGACACCCTCGCCCCCCGCGTGGCGGCCGTCTGGCAGGACCTCCAGGAACGGGCGCGAAGCGCCCCTTAGGGCCGCGGGCGTAGCGGAATACGCGTACGCGCCCGGGGCGTTGACGCACAGAGGCAAGGGAAGGAGTCCGGCGTGCCCGAAAGCAGCCCGGAGAGCCACGTCATCGACTTCCGCGCGGCGGAGCAGCTCCTCGCCGCACGGGATCCCCGGGGCGCGGTGAAGCTCCTCGACACGGTCATCGCCGCCCACCCGGAGAACACGGCGGCGCGGCTGCTGCGCGCCCGCGCCTTCTTCGCCTCCGCCCAACTGCGCGCCGCCGAGCTGGAGTTCAGCATCGTTCTTGAGCGCGAGCCGGACAACGCGTTCGCGCACTTCGCGCTCGCCCGCACCTATGAGCGCGCCCTGCGGCCCGACCAGGCGCGCCGCCACTTCCGGCTCGCGGCGGCGCTCGACCCGCAGCCGGAGTATCTGGCGGCGGCCCGCTTCGACTCCCCCGAGGACACGGACGGCCCCAGCGGCCGCGTGTGACGGCCCCGGCGCGCTCAGGCCTTCGGCGGCTCGTAGGGAGGGACCTCGCGCCCGGGCTGGTAGTGCGGCCCCTGCCGGATGTGGCGCAGCACGAGCGTCATGTCCACGGTGATCACCACCCACAGGACGCCGCACGCCGCGGCCCAGCCGGGGCGCCCGGCGAGCGCGAAGGCCACCGTGCCCGCACTCGCCCAGATCAGGCCCCATACGCTGAACCAGAAGCGCATGCGCAAGGGGCTGCGTGCCGTGACCGGTTCACTGCCTGTGCGCATCGGACGTCATCTCCTCCTTCCAGGGTCCACCCGGCGCGGGCGGAGCGGAAGGGGCGACCGAGGGGTAGGTGGGGCTGTGCTGGACGTGCTGCGGGCCGCGGCGGAGAGTGACGAGGGGCTCGCCGCGTGGCTGAAGGACCTCGCGGACGCGGGGGAGCCGCGGGTCGCCACCGTCTTGCCGGAGGCCGACGAGCTGGCCGAGGTCCTCCTCGACCTGGCCGTGCCCCACGAGGACGTCAACGAGCTGGTGGCCCTGCGCGCGCACGTGCTCGGGCACGAGGACACCCGGTGGCTCCTGGAGCGGTGCGTCGACGCGCTCGTGCGGGACCTGGGCGAGCCAGGGGCGCAGCCCCGCACACCGGTCCTGCCGGAGGAACTGGGCGAGTTCGGCAGCTGCTTCTACGTGTACGTGTTCCTCGCCGCGCTGCCGCACGTGCGCGCGTACCACCGCCGCCACGGCATACCCGAGGGCGTCGCCCGCCGCACCCTCGCCGACCTCGGGCGGCACATGGCCGTGCACCGCAGGGGGCACGGGGGCCGCGGCGTGCCGGTGCCGTCGTGGAACGCGCTGCACTTCAGAGGCGAGCTGTACCAGCTGGGGCGGCTGCAGTTCCAGCGCGCGCGGCTCGGCGAGCGCATGGCCGAGGCCGTCACGCGGGCCGGGCTCCGCCTCGGCCCCGAGGACCTGTGCCTGAGCGTGCACATACCGGACTTCCACGGTCCGCTGTCGCCCGAGGCGTGCGACCGGTCGGTGGCGCTGGCCCGGGAGTTCTTCCCGCGCCACTTCCCCCAGGAGCGCTACGAGGTCGCGGTGTGCCACTCGTGGCTGCTCGACCCGCAGTTGAAGCGGTATCTGCCCGCCGACGCGAACATCGTGCGTTTCCAGGACCGCTTCCGGCTCGCCACGACGTACGGCGACGAGGAGCCCGACGACACCGTGCCGATCGGTTTCGTCTTCGGGGACCGGGACCTGCCGGTGGCCGGGCTGCCACGCCGCACCCGGGTGCAGCGGGCCGTCGGCGACCACCTGCGGGCGGGCGGCCACTGGTACGGCGGCCACGGCTGGTTCCGCCTCTAGGAGCCCCGCGCTAGGGGGCCGGGGGCTGCTCCAGGGCGCCGCGCAGACGGTCCAGTTCGCGGCGGTCGCGCTTCGTGGGGCGGCCCGCGCCGCGGTCGCGGATGCCGGCGGGGGCCACCGCCTCGCGCGGCGGCGGGGGCGGGCTGTTGTCCACGTAGCACTCGACCGCCACGGGCGCGCCCACCCGCTTGCGGATCACGCGCTTGACGATCACGACCCGCTCGCGGCCCCCGGCCTGGCGGAGGCGGACCTCGTCGCCGGGCTTCACGCCGTACGCGGGCTTCACGCGCTCGCCGTTGACGCGCACGTGCCCGCCCTTGCAGGCGGCCGCGCCCATCGAGCGGCTCTTGACCAGGCGTACCGACCAGATCCAGCTGTCGACGCGCACGGCGTTGCCCGTCGCGTCGCCTCCCGAAGTCTCCGAAGCCATGCGTCGACCTTAATGCGGCATCGGTGCGGGCGGCCCGGGCGCACGGCGAGCCGTCCGGAATCCGCGAGCCACCGCACCCAATAATTCGGGCTTATCACGGCAAATCACGCATGACAGCTGATCCTGAGGTGCTACCCATGACGCCCGAAGAGCTAGCAACCACGGTCGACGGCCTGATGGACGGCTTGCGCGCCGACCTCGTACGGCTGTCGTCGATCCCCTCGATCGCCTTCCCCGGCTTCCCGAGCGGGCCCGTGGAGGAGGCCCACGACCTGGTGGCCGCGCTGCTGCGGGACGCGGGCGTGCCCGTGGTCGAGCGCCTCGACCTGCCCGGCACCGCACCGGTCGTCTACGGCGAGATCCCGCCGCCCGGCCCCGGCGCCCCGACCGTCCTGCTGTACGGCCACTACGACGTGCAGCCGCCCGGCGACGAGAAGCTGTGGCGGTCGCCGCCCTTCGAGCCGACGCCCGTCGACGGGGGGCTGCGCGCGCGGGGCATCGCCGACGACAAGTCCAACGTCATCGCCCACCTCGGGATGCTGCGCGCGTACGGGGGCCGCCCGCCCGTCGGCGTGAAGATCGTCGTGGAGGGCCAGGAGGAGTACGGCAGCGCCTTCGACGGCTACCCGCCCACCGATCCAGGGCGCTTCGCCTGCGACGCCATGGTCATCGCCGACCTCGGCAACCTCCGCCCCGGCACCCCCACCCTCACCACCGGCCTGCGCGGCGCGGCCGAGGTCGTCGTGGAGGTGCGCACGCTCGACGAGCCGCGCCACAGCGGCGAGTTCGGCGGCGCCGCGCCCGACGCGCTGCTCGTCCTGCTCAAGGCCCTCGCCACCCTCCACGACGTCCACGGCGACGTGGCCGTGGCGGGGCTCCGGCGCGAGGAGTGGACCGGGACCTCGTACACCGAGGAGGAGTTCCGCGACCTCGCGGGCGTGCGCGACGGCGTACCGCTGATCGGCGGCGGCAGCCTCGGCGAGCGGCTGTGGAGCGGGCCCGCGATCACCGTGATCGGCCTGGACGCGCCGGGCGTGGAGCACGCCGCCTCGGCGGTCGTGCCGCACGCCAGGGCGAAGCTGAACCTGCGCTTCCATCCACGCCAGGATCCGCGCGAGGCCCGGGACGCGCTCGTGGAGCACCTGCGGTCCCTCAAGCCCTTCGGCGTCCCGCTGACCGTCACACCCGGCGACACGGGACCTGGCTACGAGGCCACGACCGGCGGCCCCGCCTACCGCGCCGCGCGCGCCGCCCTCAAGGAGGCCTGGGGCACGGACGCCTCGTACGTGGCGACCGGCGGCTCGATCCCGCTGGTCAACGGGCTCGCCGCGGCGGCGCCCGAAGCGGAGGTGCTGCTCTTCGGCGCGCAGGACAGCATGTGCAATCTGCACGCCCCGAACGAGCGCGTCCTCTTCTCCGAGCTGCGCAACACCGTGGTGGCCATGGGTGCCTTCGTACGCGAGTACGCGGACGGCTTCCGCGCCGGTGGCCGGGCGGGAGGCACGGCATGACATCGTCCCCGCCCGCACCTCCGCCCGCACCTCCGTCCGCGCCCGAAGAGCCCGCCGGGAAGCGGAAGTTCACCTTCCCCAGTGCCCTGACCGTGCTCGCCGTCGTCACCGTGGCGGTGTGGCTGCTCGCCTTCCTGATCCCGTCCGGGGAGTACGACCGCGACGACAAGGGCGCCCCCGTCCAGGGCAGCTACCACCGCGTCGCGGGCGACCAGTCCTTCACCGACCGCCTCAACGATCTCTTCCTCGCGCCCGTCAACGGCTTGTACGGCATCCAGGACCCCAGGTCGGGCCAGGTCGGCCCGGATCTGACCGGTGATCTGTACGGCAGCGCGGGTGTATTCCTCTTCGTGCTCGCGATCGGCGCGTTCATCACCGTCGTCTTCGCCACCGGTGCCCTCGACCGGGGCATCGGCCGGCTCGCCCACCGGCTGCGCGAGCGCGGCGCGCTGCTCATCGCGGGCGTCATGGTGGTGTTCTCCGTCCTCGGCACCGTCGAGGGCTTCGCCGAGGAGACGCTCGGCTTCTACGGCCTGATCGTGCCCCTGATGCTGGCCCTCGGCTACGACCGCATGACGGCCGTCGGCGCGATCATCCTGGGCGCGGGCGTCGGCGTGCTGTGCTCGACGGTGAACCCCTTCGCGACGGGAGTGGCCTCGTCGGCGGCGGACATCTCCCTCGGTGACGGCATCGTGCTGCGGTTCGCGATGTGGCTGGTGCTCACGGGAGTGACGGTCGCGTACGTCGTCTGGTACGCGCGGCGGGTGCGCAGGAACCCCGAGCGCTCCCTCAGCGGCTTCCTGCCGGGCGATCGCGAGCAGGCGGCGGGCGCGGGGCGGCCGGACGCCGAGGTGCCCGAGCTGACCCGCCTCCACCAGGTGATCCTGGTCGTCGTCGCCCTGGTCTTCGCCTTCATGATCTTCTCGGTGGTGCCGTGGTCGAGCGCGCTCACCGGGAAGGCGGACGCGGAGCCGTACGGCTTCGAGCTGGGCTGGTCCTTCCCGCAGCTGGCCGCCCTGTTCCTGTGCGCGGCGGTGCTCGTGGGCCTGGTGGCGCGGATGGGCGAGCAGAAGCTCAGCGCGACCGTCGTCCAGGGCGCGGCCGACTTCATCTCGCCCGCCCTGGTGATCGTCCTCGCCCGGGGCGTCACCGTGATCATGAACAACTCGCGGGTCACGGACACGGTCCTGCACTCCATCGAGGGCGTGGTCAAGGGGACGTCGTCCGGGGTGTTCGCGGTGATCGTGTTCCTGGTGAACCTGCCGCTCGCTTTCCTGATCCCGTCCACGTCCGGGCACGCCACGCTCGCCATGCCGATCCTGGCGCCGCTCGCGGACTTCGCCGGGGTCTCGCGGTCGGTCGTCGTCACCGCCTGGGCCGCGGCCAGCGGATGGATGAACCTGTGGGTACCCACGACCGCGGTGACCATCGGCGGGGTGGCCCTGGCGAAGGTGGGCTACGACCGGTACCTGCGGTTCGTGTGGCCGCTGCTCGCGATCCTGGCCGTGCTGATCTGCGGGTTCGTGGCCTTGGGTGCGGTGGTGACGTGACGGGGGCGCCGTCCCCGCGAACCCGCCCCTCGCCGTGCTGACCCAGGGAGCCCGGATGCCGTCCCAGGCCATCGTCCGCAGTGTCCTCGTCGCCGCGCTCGGCCTGTGCGCGCTGGCCGCCGTCCCGGCCCCCGCGGCCGAAGCGCGGCGCGCCGACGTCTCGTTCTGGGTGAACCCGGACACCAGCGCCGCGCGGCAGGCCGCCGAGTGGTTGCGGCAGGGGCGGCTCACCGACGCCTGGCTGATGGCCCGGATCTCGGTGCGGCCGCAGGCCGAGTGGCTGAGCAAGGACGGGCCCGGCCCGGTGGTGCGGTCGTTCGTGGAGCGCGCGGCCGCCGCGGGGCGCACCCCCGTGCTCGTCACGTACTTCATCCCGGACCGCGACTGCGGCGCCTACTCGGCGGGCGGCGCGCGCGACGCCGACCACTACCGGGCGTGGATCGACGGCTTCGCGGCCGGGCTCGGCACGCGGGACGCGTACGTGATCGTCGAACCGGACGCCGTCGCGCACGCGGTGGCGGGCTGCGCGGGCGCCGACACCGAAGAGCGGTACGAGCTGCTCGCGTACGCCGTGGACCGGCTCAAGCGGCAGCCCGGCGCCAAGGTGTACGTCGACGCGGGCAACGCCACCTGGATCCCGCAGGTGGGGCGGCTCGTCACCCCGCTGCGGCGGGCGGGCGTCGACCAGGCCGACGGCTTCGCCCTGAACGTGTCCAACTTCCACACCGACCAGGTGAGCGCGGCGTACGGACACCGCATCGTCCAGGCCCTCGGCGGCGGCACGCGCTTCGTCATCGACTCCAGCCGCAACGGCAACGGCCCGTACGCGGGCACCGAGCCGTGGTGCAACCCGCCCGGCCGCGCCCTCGGCACGGCGCCCACCACGCGCACCGGTGACCCGGCCGTCGACGCCTACCTGTGGGTGAAGCGCCCCGGCGAGTCCGACGGCACCTGCCGAGGCGGGCCGGAGGCCGGGGACTGGTGGCCGCGCTACGCCCTGGAACTCGCGCGGAACTCCCGCATCTAGCGGGGCGGCGCCCGACGGGTCAGGGCCGCCAGTCGTAGCGCACGTCCGGCTCGCCTTCCTCGTTGTCACCGGCCGTCCACTGGGCGGCGGTGAAGCCGTGGCGCTCGTAGAACCGCCGGGCGGGCGCGTTGACCTGGAAGGTCCACAGGGTCAGGCCGTCCGGGCTGCGCTCCTTGGCGAGGGCGACGAAGAGGTCGCCGACGCCGCGGCCGCGCCAGGCGGGGGCGAGGTAGAGCTGGCTGAGCCGCCCACCGTCCAGGACCATCATGCCGACGACCGCGCCCGCGGCCTCGGCCACCCACGTGGTGCCGCGCGGCACCACCACGTGCCGGATGAAGTCCCGCACCTCGTCGTCGGTGTGGGCCCGGCGCACGGCCGGCAGGGCGGCGTCGTACGAGCGGAGATAGACCTCCGCCACGGCGGCGCCGTCCCCGGCGGTGGCGGCCCGCAGGGTGACGGTCACGCGGCGGGCACCACCGCGGTGGCGGTGATCTCCACGAGCTGGCCCGGATAGCCGAGCACGGTCACGCCGAGCAGCGTGGACGGGTGCGGCTCGCCGGTGAGCAGGCCCGAGGCGCGGACGACCTCCCAGGCCTCGGTCAGCGCGCCGGGCTCGTGCCCGACGACGTACACGGTGCTGGACACGACCTGCGACAGGTCGCTGCCGATGGCGCGCAGGGCCTCGTCGAGGTTGGCGACGACCTGACGTGTCTGCGCCGCGACGTCGCCTTCGCCGACGAGCGCGCCCTTGGCGTCCAGGGGCACGGAACCCGCCATGAAGGCGAGCCGCGTACCGGCTTCGACGACGGCGGCGTGGGCGTATCCGGGGGGCGGGAAGAGGGACGGGACGACGGTGCGGTGCTCAGTCATGGGGGCATCGTGCGAGGTGCGCCGCCGCGGGCGCACCTCAATTTTCGTCCGGCGGTGGCACGTTCGGGCTGTCGTGTACGCGGCGTGCTCGTGGGGTCGTCGTGGCGCGTACGCGGCGTCAGCGCACGGCCGCGGGGGAACTGCCGCCCGGTATGCGCAGCTCGGGGCGGCCCGAGCCGTCGGCGGGGACGGTCCAGATGTCCTGTTTCCGCCCTGCGCGGCCCGGCAGGGCGTAGGCCAGGGTGCCGTCGTCGAGCCAGGCCGCCTGGTCGTCGACGGAGCGGTGCTCGGCGAGCGGGCGCTCACGCATCGTGCGCAGGTCGAGGACGTACAGGCGCCATGGGTCCGAGGTGCCCTCGCGCACCCGCTTCTTGAAGGCGAGGCGGGTGTTGTCGGGGGACAGCGACGGGCACTCGACGTTCTCGCGCAGCGCCGTCGCCGCCCACTTCCGCAGGTCGCCGCGGACGAGATACGTCTTGCCCTTCGTCGAGACGGTGGCGTAGAAGCGGTTGTCGTCGCGGGCGAACGTGACGCCCCAGTAGTTGACGTCGGGGGAGTGGTGGCGGCGGCCGTCGAGGGTGAGCGGGATCTCCTCCATGTTCTTGATCAGATAACCGGTGCGGGTGTCCAGGATCGAGGTGCGCGTGGAGAAGGAGCCGCCCCCGCCCGAGTACGAGTCGCCGGTGGTGAACATGGTCCACGAAAGGATTCGCCCCGACGCCGAGACGCGCGCCCGGTTCGGGATGCCCGGCAGCGCGACGCGGCGCTTCTCGCGCAGCCTGCCGTCGAGCACCACGGCGTACGCCTTCGGCGGGATGCCGGGGCGACGCAGCAGGCACAGGCCGGTGCCCCCGGCGGCGTGGAAGCGCTCGCACGTCGGGCCTCCGGTGGTGCGCGGCCCCCGGCCCGCGAGCGGGAGCCGGGCGACGCGGCCCGACCCGGCGCCGGTCGAGCGGAAGTACAACTGGCCACGGTCCAGGGCGAACTCGGAGGTGGTGACGGTGGGCGGGGCCTCGCGCGCCGCCCGCACGGTGTAGGTGACGGCGACGGTGGCGAGGAGGGCGGCGGCCACGGCGACGGCGAGGACGCGGGGCCGGGAGTACAGGGACGGGTTCATGGTCGTCGGGCGCGGGCGGGTCATGGTCAGGTCGTCCTCCGGGGAAGCGTGCCGTGGGGGTCGCCGGCGCGGGGCAGCAGCGCCGCCGCGCCCGCGATCGCGGCCGTGAGCGCGAGCGCCGCGCAGGTCAGCGCGGTGCCGACGCCCCACAGCGTCCACGCGGCGCCGAAGCCGGCGGCGGCCACGAGCCTGCTGAGCGCCTGGCCGGTCTGCACGACGGCCATGCCGCTGGCCCGCTGGCCCGGCGGCACGAAGGGGGCCACGAGCGCCATCAGGACGCCGTCGGTGGCGGCGTAGAACACGCCGAGGGCCAGCAGCACGCCCATGAGCAGCGGCTTTCCACCGGTCGGCAGGAGCAGCAGGGCGTACGCGGCAAGCAGCGCGCCGTGGCCCGCGAGGAAGGGGCCGCGCCGCCCGAACCGGTCGGCGAGCCGCCCCACGGGCACGGCGAGCAGCAGATACACGGCGGCGGTGCCGAGCGGGAGCAGCGGGAACCAGCTCTCCGCGAAGTCGAGCCGCCGCTGGAGCAGCAGGTACAGGAAGGCGTCGCCGACCGTGGCCGCCCCGAGCAGCGCGGCGGCGCCGCAGACCCGCCGGAAGCCCGGGTCGCGCAGCAGCGCCAGGGCGAGGCGCGGCGCCGAAGGGCCGCGCGCCCGCCGGGGGGCCGGTGGCGGCGCCTGCCGCCCCGGTACGAACGCGACGAGCAGCAGCACCCCGAAGAGTCCGCAGCAGAAGCTGACCATGAACACGGCGTCGTAGGCGTCCGCCGTGACCCACAGCAGCGCGAACGCCGCGAGCGGGCCGAGCAGCGCGCCCGTGGTGTCCATCGCCCGGTGCACGCCGAAGGCGCGGCCGAGCTGGTCCGCCGGGCTGTTCAGGGAGATCAGCGCGTCGCGCGGCGCGGTGCGTACGCCCTTGCCGAGCCGGTCCGCCGCGATGGCGGCCCCGATCCCCGCGGTGGCGCCGCCCGCGAGCAGCAGGCCGAGCCGGGACAGGGCCGACAGGAGGTAGCCGGAGCCGGCGACGAGCTTGTGCCGCTCGCGCCGGTCGGCGACGTACCCGCCGGCGAGCCGGACCACGGCGGTGACGCCGTTGTACAACCCGTCGAGGAACCCGAACTGGAGGGGGGAGAGCCCGAGCCCCAGGACGAAGTACAGGGGCAGCACGGCCGCGACCATCTCCGACGAGATGTCGGTGACGAGGCTGACCGCGCCGAGCGCGAGGACGGGCCCGGTGACGCGGCCGCGGCCGCGGCGGCCGTCCGCGGCCTTGGCGACCGCGTCGGTGGTGGCCAGATACATGGGCGGGGCACCAGGTCCGGCGTCAGCGGCAGGAGTACGCGGGGCTGGTGTCCTTCGTGGACCCGTCGGTCCCGATGAGCTTCCACGAGAACCCGTCGTCCGCGAAGTCGAACTTCACCACGCCATAGGTGTTGGTGATCCGCTTCTGGCTGTGCGGCTGCACCTCCTCGATCTTGTACGGGTTGGCGCCGCCGGTCCCGGCGATGACCTCGACGATCCCGCCGGAGGCGTCGGCGTCGCCGTCCGCGTCCTGCGGCGCGAACCGCTCGTAGTGGTGGTCGTGCCCGCCGAGCACCAGCTCGGTCTTCGCGCCCTGGAGCAGCTTCCAGACGGGCTTGCTGACCGGGTTGTTGCCGTGCTCGCCGGAGGAGAACAGCGGGTGGTGGAAGTACGCCGCCACGCACTTCTTGCCGTTGGCGGCGAGGTCGCGCTTGAGCCAGTCGATCTGCGCCCGGTCGTCGAAGCTGTTGGAGTCCAGGGCGACGAAATGCCAGTTGCCCTGGTCGAAGCTGTAGTAGCTCTTGCCGTCGGGGTAGGCGACGGATCCGAAGTAGGACTTGTAGCCCTTGAGGGCGCCCGCCGGGTCGTACGTCTCGTGGTTGCCGGGCACCGGCTTCGTCTTGTTCTTGAAGGCGCCCCAGGTGGTCGCGTAGTACTTCTGGAAGTCCTTGAGGCGGGCGTCGTCGTACTGGTTGTCGCCCATGGTCATCACGAAGTCCGGGTTGAGGCGCTGCACGAGCGCGGCCGTCTTGGGGTGCGCGCACTTGCTGTCGCTCTTGGTGCACTGCTCGGCGATGTCACCCACGGCGACGGCGGAGAACGCGGCCCGCCCGATGCCGTCGTTCTCGGCCGCCCCGGCGGGGGACCAGAGCAGCAGGCCGCCGGTGGCGGCGAGGGCGGTGGTGGCGGCTGCGGGGACGAGCCAGCGGGCTCGGCCGGCGCGGCGGCCGGAGCGCCGGTCGCGGTCGTTCCGGTTGTTGTCGCTGTTTTCGGCATGGGGTGTCTGCGGCATGTCCGTCTCCTGGCGAGTGGGGGGTGCGGGAGGGGCCGTGCCAGGAATGGTGGCGAGGTGAACATGTGCGCGTCAATATTGCGGACAGGGAATTGTTAGGAAAGTTTCCTACCGGATGGGGAGGGCGCGAGGACGGCCAACTCCCGTGCCCCCGGCTACCGTTGACCCCGTACGTGAAGGAGCGTGCCCGAGGACCGTCACGAAGGAGACCCGATGGACGCAGAGCTGGCCGCCCTGGCCGGGGCCGGGGCCACCGCGCTCGTGCAGGCGATGGTGGGGGACGGGTGGGCCGCGACGCGGGGGCGGGTCGTGGCCTTCCTCGCGCGGCGGCGCGGGACGGACGAGGGCCAGGCGGCGGGCCTGCTCGACGAGACGCGGGACGAGCTGCTGGCCGCCCGGAGCGCGGGCGACGCCGACGCCGAGGCCGACGCGCGGGCCGAGTGGCGCAACCGGATGCGGCGGGCGCTCCGGGCAGACCCGGAGGCGGCGGCGGAGCTGCGCCTGCTCCTCGACGAGCTGGGCCACGACGGCGACGGCCGGGGCGGGGTCGTGCACAACACCATCAGCGGCGGCGTGCAGCGAGGCAACGTGATCCAGGCCCACACCGTGGGGGACGTGCACCTCGGGTAGACGCCGACGGGGCGGCGACGGGGCGCCGACGGTGCCGGGGGCCCCGACACCCGGCAGCCCGCGGCCCCTGCCGCTCAGAAGTCGACCCGTGCCCGGTCCTCCAGGCGGCCCACCGAGTCCTGGGCGAACTTCTTCTCGTAGTCGGAGCGGATCTCCTCGATCAGCTTGTCGCGCTTCTTCGCCTCGGCCGTCGGGTACAGCAGGATCAGCTCGTAGCTGCGTTCGCGCTCGATCTTGCCGTTGCTGTCCTTCCACTGGCCGCGGCCCCGCTGGATGGTCAGGCCGTCGGGGAAGCCGGGCGTCACCTCGGTGTCGATGAACTTCATGAACTGCTTGTCCGTCACCGCAGGGCCCCCGTCGGGGCGTTCGGTGCCGAAGAACAGATGGGTCTCGACGAACGGCTTGCCGCGCTCCGCCGCCGTCGACGCGGCGGGCGCCTGCGAGGGGTCGCCGTCCAGGGCCGCGTACGCCGTGGGCGCGCCGATCGCGAGGACCGCGGCCGCCGCGGCCACGGCCAGGCGGGGGCCGGTGAGCGTGAGGGTGAGCGCCATGTGAGGGTGCCTTTCGTGGCGGGTGGGCGGGCCCGGCGTGACCGCTGGGCCCGATCTTCGACGGTCGACCACAGTAGGGGCCCGGGACGCGCGCCGAGGCGACGGCGCGAGGTGTGGCCGTAAGTCGCCGTCTTCCGTGACGTCACGTCAATCCCGTACGTTGCACCGGACTTGATCAGTGCGGTGGAAGGGGACGGGCGGTGCGCGTGGTGGCGGTGCGAAAGGCGATACGCGGGATGGTGGTGGGGAGCGTCGTCGTCGCGGCCTCGCTCGCGGGGACGGCCGCGGCCACGGAGCCCACGGCCACCGGGAACGACGCCTCGTACGGCGCCACCACCGGTGTCGGCGTCCACAACGCGTACGAGAAGGCGAAGTACCCCTACTTCGCCGACGCGCTCGACTCCGGCGCGGCCATGCTCGAACTCGACGTGTGGACCAACGTCGTCGGCCGCGGCTGGCGCGTCTCGCACGGCAACCCGATCGGCAACGACAACAACTGCGAGAACGCGCAGAGCCCTGAGGAACTGCGCACCAAGGCGCGCGACCAGCGCCTCGACGGCTGCCTCGCCGACCTGAAGGCCTGGCACGACGCCCACCCCGGGCACCGGCCCGTGCTCCTCAAGGTCGAGCTGAAGGACGGCTTCCAGGCGCGGGGCGGGCGCGGGCCCGCCGACCTCGACGCGCTCCTCAAGGCCAAGCTCGGGGACGCCCTGTACCGGCCCGGTGACCTCGCGGCCGGCGCGGCCACGCTCGACGAGGCCGTGCGGGCGAAGGGCTGGCCCGCGCGGTCCGCGCTCGCCGGGAAGTTCGTCGTCGAGCTGATCCCCGGCACCGTCGAGCAGAACAACCCCGCCGACACCCTGTGGACCGACCGCGAGTACGCCACGCACCTGCGGGACCTCGCCGCCGCGGGCAGGCTCGGCGACGCCGCCGCCTTCCCCGCCGTGCTGGGCGCGGCGTCCGGCGACCCGCGCACCCGGTACGCCGACGCCTCGATCCGGCCGTGGTTCGTGCTCTTCGACGGCGACGCCTCGGTCTACGCGGGCGGCTCCGTCGACACCCAGTGGTACGCGGACCGGGGCTACCTGGTCGTCATGACCGACGCCCACCGGGTGCCGCCCGCCATCGACGGCACCCGGCCGACGGAGCCCCAGGCCCGCGACCGGGTCGCGCTGCTGGCGGGGCGGCACGCCAGCGTCGTGTCGGCGGACTGGTACCCGCTGCCGCGGGTGCTCTCGACCGTGGTGCCGCGCGGCTGAGACGCGCCGTACCGTGAGCGGATGACCACGCGTCCCGCGCCCCGTCCCGCCGACCTCGTCATCACCGGCTGCACGGCCCTCGTCCACGACCCCGCGGAGCGGATCGGGTTCGCCGACGACGCCGCGATCGTCGTCCGCGACGGGGTGATCGCCGAGATCACCACCGCCGCGGCGGCGGCGGGCCTCGACGCCGCCGAACGCCTCGACGCGCGCGGCCAGGCCGCCCTGCCCGGCCTGATCAACTGCCATACGCACGCCCCGATGGTGGCCCTGCGCGGCATCGCCGAGGACGTGCCGGTGGAGGAGTGGTTCAACGACTACGTGTGGCCCATCGAGTCCAACCTCCACGAGCGCGACGTGGAGCTGGGCGCGCTGCTCGCCTGCGCCGAGCTGATCCGCGGCGGCGTCACCACCTTCGCCGACCACTACTTCGCCATGGACACCGTCGCCGACGTCGTCGCCGGGACCGGCCTGCGCGCCCTGCTCGGCCAGGCGTACTTCTCCTCGCAGGGCCCCGGGGGGCGCGAGGCGTCCCTCGACTTCGCGCTCCGCCGCGCGGGCGACGCCGGAGGGCGCATCACCACCTGCCTCGCCCCGCACGCCCCGTACACCGTCGACGACGCCGACCTCGCCACGACCGCCGCGCTCGCGCGGGACCACGGCCTCCTGGTGCACCTGCACGCGGCCGAGAGCCGCGCCCAGACCGAGCACAGCCTCGCCCGGCACGGCGTCACGCCCATCGAGGTCCTGCACCGCGCGGGGTTGCTCGACGCCGACGTCCTCATCGCCCACGGCACCGGCATCCTGGACCGCGACACCGCTGCCTTGCGCGCCGCCACCGGCCGCGCCGCCGTCGCCAGCGCGCCGCGCGGCTACCTGAGGTTCGCCTGGGACCCCACGCCCGTACGGCTGCTCGCGGACCTCGGCATCCCGGTGGGCCTGGCCACCGACGGCGCGGCGTCCAACAACTCCCTGGACGTGTGGGAGTCCATGGCGCTCACCGCGCTCGTCCAGAAGTCCGCCACCGGCGACCCCCGGTGGCTGACCTCCCGTCAAGCGCTGCACCACGCCACGCTCCAGAGCGCTCGGGCCGTCGGGCTCGGCGAGCGGATCGGCAGCCTCGCCCCGGGGCGCCGGGCCGACATCGTCCTCGTCGACCTCACCGGGCCGCACACCCAGCCCGTGCACGACCTCGCCGCGACCCTGGTGCACAGCGCCCGCTCCGGCGACGTCCGCACGACGATCGTCGACGGGCGGATCCTGATGCGCGACCGGGAGCTGCTCACCGTCGACGTCCCCGCGGTGACGCGCGAGTTGGCCGCACGGCTGCCCGCCCTCGTCGCCCGCGGGCACGGCAAGCGGATCCAGGAGTACGACGCCTGACGGGCCCGCCCCCCGGCGCGTGACGGCCCGCCGCGCACCCGCCGACCGGCACTCCTTAGGGTGAGAACCATGGCGACCCCCGCGACCCCCGCGACCCCCGAAGCGCTCGACGGCCTCATCGACGACCCGTACGCCACGTACGCCCTCCTGCGCGAGAGCGCGCCCGTGCGGCGCGTCACCGGCACCGACGGCAACGCCGCCTGGCTCGTCACCCGCTACGCCGACGTCCGCGAGGCCCTCGCCGACCCGCGCCTCTCCCTGGACAAGGCACACGCCCTGCCGGGCAACTACGGCGGCTTCGCCCTTCCGCCCGCCCTGGACGCCAACCTCCTGAACATGGACCCGCCGGACCACACCCGCGTCCGGCGCCTGGTCGCCAAGGCGTTCACGCCCGGCCGGACGGAACGCCTGCGCGAGCCGGTGCGGCGCGCCGCCGACGAACTCCTGGACGCCCTCGAAGAGGCGGGCGGCGGCGACCTCGTGGCCGCGTACGCCGCCCCGCTCCCGGTCACCGTCATCTGCGACCTCCTCGGCGTCCCCGCCGCCGGCAGGCCCGACTTCCGGGCCTGGACCGACGCCCTCGTCGCGCCCGACCCGGCGCGGCCCCACCTCGCCAAGGAAGCGGTCGCCGGGCTGCTCGGCTACTTCACCGCGCTCATCGCGGAGAAGCGCGAACAGCCCGGCGACGACCTGCTGTCCGATCTGATCGCGGTGCGCGACGACGACAGCGAGCGCGACGGGGACGGGGATGGGGGCTGTGACGGTGGCGACGGCGGCGGGAGGCTCAGCGAGGACGAGCTGATGTCGCTCGCCTTCCTGATCCTGTTCGCCGGGTACGAGAACGTGGTGCAGCTCATCGGCAACGCCGTCCTCGGCCTGCTGCGCCACCCCGAACAGCTCGCCGCGGTGCGCGCCGACCCGGCCCTGCTGCCCGGCGCCGTCGAGGAGTTCATGCGCCACGAGGGCCCCGT
This sequence comes from Streptomyces sp. NPDC045778, assembly GCF_056431945.1. Lineage (NCBI taxonomy): Bacteria > Bacillati > Actinomycetota > Actinomycetes > Kitasatosporales > Streptomycetaceae > Streptomyces > Streptomyces sp. NPDC045778. Next base: position 50,211 of record NZ_JBWKJZ010000015.1, on the reverse strand, counting down.
GCTTCTCGCCATCCGCCGCTTCCCCCTGGAGGACGTCACGATCGGCGGCGTCCGCGTGCCCAAGGGGGAGACCGTGCTGCTCTCCACGGGCTCGGCGGGCCGCGACCCCGACCGGTTCGCCGACCCCGACCGGCTCGACGTCACGCGCGACGCGAGCGGCCACCTCGCGCTCGGCCACGGCATCCACTACTGCCTGGGCGCCCCGCTCGCCCGCATGGAGACGGTCACGGCGCTCGCCGCGCTCATCGAGCGCTTCCCCGGCCTCGCGCTCGCCGTACCGGAGGAGGAGCTGCGCAGGCGCCCCTCGATGCGCGCCCGTGGCCTGCTCGAACTCCCCGTCGTGTGCTGGCATCCGGAGGAATTCCAGAAATCCCGCCCGTGACCGATGAGTTCCGCCGGGCCGCCCGGTCCACCCTCCTGAGAACGCCCGAGAACCGTGGATCGCGACCGGAGGAAAGCGCCATGGGACTTCCGCACATCGTCACGCGCGCGGAGTGGCAGGCCGCGCGCGAGGAGCTGCTCGCCCGGGAGAAGGCCGCCACGCGCGCGCGTGACGCGCTGAACGCCGAGCGGCGCAGGCTCCCGATGGTGGAGATCGACAAGGAGTACGTGTTCGACGGCGCCGACGGCAAGGTGACGCTGCTCGACCTGTTCGCCGGACGCGCCCAGCTCATCGTCTACCACTTCATGTTCGCCCCCGAGTGGGACGCGGGCTGCCGCAGCTGCTCGGCCTTCATCGACCAGATCGGGCACCTGGCCCACCTGCGCGCCCGGGGCACGACGTTCGTCGCGGCCTCGCGCGCCCCCTTCACCCGCATCCTGCCGTTCAAGGCCCGCATGGGCTGGGTGGTGCCCTGGTACTCCACGTGCGGCCCGGGGTTCAACCGCGACTTCACCGCGACGTACGCCGATCGGACCGGGCGCCTCCTGGACCGCCCCGGCATCAGCTGCTTCCTGCGGGACGGCGAGCGCGTCTTCCACACGTACTCGACGTTCGACCGCGGCCTCGACGGCCTCGGTTCCACGACGAGCCTGCTCGACCTCACCGCACTCGGCCGCCAGGAGGAGTGGGAGGAACCCAAGGGGCGCGCGTCCGAACTCGGCGCGCCCGCGGGGAGCGCACGCGTGCGCTACCACGACGAATACGGCGAATACGGTGAATACGGCGAATGTGACGAATACGGCGCATGCGCGTACTGAGCCGTCGACAGCGGTGACCCGAGTGCCCCAACTCGGTGTCAGATCGGTCACGTCGCGAGTCCTCGGGGGTGCTCCGCGCGTTGTTCTCAGTGCAGAGTCATCGCGCTGCATCGAGCACACGGGGGAACAAGGACATGATGAACGAACGAGTGGTGCTGGAAAGCTTCCCCGCGGGCGGGCCCCGCGGATCGTGGCCCGCGGAGGAGTTCGCGCGGGCACGGCGCAGCGAGGGGCAGCTCGCCGAGGTCGTGATGGACCTGGCGACCGACGCCTTCCTGGTGATCGTGCGGGAGGAACTGGAGCCCGCCGCCTGAGCGGGGCCCGGGCCCGGGCCGGGGGCGGAGCGCCCTCGGCCCGGTGAAGTCCTGCCGGCGTCCCCCGGGACAGGGGCGACGCCGGGCGCTCAGGCGCGGACCGCTCCGGCCCACGCGGGCACGGCCCCGGACATCCGGCACAGGGCCAAGTACAGCGGAATGGGTGGCGTATAGGGGACCGCCCCCTCCGGGCGGTGGACGAGGACGGGCTCCCGCGCGGTGTCCGGCACCAGCGCGCCGGGCGAGTAGAACGCCGCGGGCGGCCACTCCAGGGCCACATCGGAATCCGCGGGCACGATCCACCACCAGCGCGGTCCGTCCTCGTACACACATCCCACCCGGGGCAGCCGGTCGAGCAGCCGCGGACCGAACTCCGCGGGCATGGCGACCGCGTCGCAGCCGAGGGGCTGCCCCATTCCGGCGGGGACGGCGAGCCGTGCCACTGGCTGCACACTCACGGCTCGCCGTCCGACCGCCCGCTCCCGCTCACGCGAGAGCCGTACCAAGGTGTCAAGGCCGAACAGTCGTGATGTCCCCGCGCTCACATATCCCCCGACCGCATCGCTGTCGCACTCGCATCCCCGTCACGTCGGCCTAAAGGCCGCCGGTGGCGCTCTGGTTGGTCCGGTGGCGGGTGTCGCCGGTCAGGCCCCTGCCGTGGCCGTCCGTGACGACGTCGCCGTAGTCGTCGAAGTTGTCCAAATCCAGCCCCATGCCGCCGAACGCGCCGGCGCCGAAGGCCGGTCCGGCGCGGTCGCGGCCGATCGGTAGCTCCGCCCACACCGAAAGGCCGGCTCCGGAATCCTGGACACCCCATGCGTTGCTCACGGCGCTCACGAGAAGCAACCCCCTCCCGTGCTCCTCGTCAGGCCCGCGCAGGCCGGTCGGGCGTGGAACCCCCGAACCACAGCCCTCGTCGCGTATGGCTATCCGCACGGTGTCGGCTTCCGTGCGGATCTCGCAGACGACGGTCCGGCTAGCGGTGTGCACGATGGCGTTGGTGACCAGCTCCGATACGACGAGCGCTGCCGTGTCGCAGGCGTCGTCGCCGACCGCGAGGGAACTGAGCCGGTCACGCGTCAACCGCCTGGCGCGGCCGACGGAACTCGGCAGCGCGGCCAGGGTGAAGGTGACGCAGGGCTCGGCGGCCGCCGCCCGGACCTCGGCACACACGCCAAGTCGGGGATCGGAGGCTTCAGTTCCTAACGATGCGGGCGGAGTCACGCTCTCCACTATCGCCCCGGCGCGAACACCTTGGCAAGGGCCACTCTGAAAAGTGCACAGTGACATGTTCCTTTGAGACGCCGCATGGCACACTTCTCGCAACGCCTCACCGTGCGGCGTGGGTTGGTGCGCCGCGTGACTACACAGAGTGACGCGAAGTGGCAAGATGCGATGCAGAGAGTGACGCGTAGTGGGTGGAGGTAAGACGTGAGCGAACCGCGGTCGGCGCCGACCGTCGGACAGGTCGTTCTCGGTCGTCGCCTACAGGACCTGCGTGAGCGCGCGGGGCTCAAGCGCGACGAGGCCGCGCGGATCCTGCGCGTGGCCCCGGCCACGGTGCGCCGCATGGAGACCGCCGAGGTCGCGCTGAAGATCCCGTACCTCCAGCTGCTCCTCAAGGCGTACGGCATCGCCGACGAAGAGGCCGAGGCCTTCATCGTCCTCGCCGAGGAGGCGAACAAGCCGGGCTGGTGGCAGCGCTTCCACGACATCCTGCCGGGCTGGTTCAGCATGTACGTCAGCCTGGAGGGCGCCGCGAGCCTCATCAGGTCGTACGAACCGCACTTCATGCCCGGTCTGTTGCAGACCGAGGACTACGCGCGCGGGGTCCTGCTCTCCGGAGCCATCGGCCAGACCCGGCCCGAGGACATCGAGCGCTACGTCGCCCTGCGCATGGAGCGCCAGACGCTGCTCAGTCGCGAGGACGCGCCGCGTTTGTGGGTCGTGATGGACGAGACCGCGCTGCGCCGCCCGGTCGGCGGACCGGACGTGATGCGTGCGCAGATCGACCGGTTGCTTGAGGCCACCGAAATGCCTCGTGTGACGTTGCAGGTCGCGCCGTTCGCGGCGGGCCCGCACCCGGGCACGTTCGGACCGTTCGTGCTCTTCCGCTTCGCCATGGCGGAGCTGCCGGACATGGTCTACAGCGAGTACCTCACCGGTGCCGTCTATCTGGACGCGCGCGCCGAGGTGGCGACGCATCTGGAGGTCATGGACCGCATGGCGGCCCAGGCCGCGACCGCACAACGCACGAAGGAGATCCTCCGGGATGTCCGCAAGGAGCTGTGAATGGACCGAGATCGACACCGAGCGGGCACGGGCCCCTCGTCACGGCCCGACACCCGCGCCGATTCCCGGCCCCCCGGATCCTCCCGGATCTACAACGGCATGCCCGCCCGTGAACTCGGCAGCGAGGGCTGGCACAAGCCGTGGAGCGGCGGCAACGGCGGCAACTGCCTGGAAGCCATGAAGCTGGACGACGGGCGTGTCGCCGTGCGCCAGTCCTCCGACCCGGACGGCCCCGCGCTCATCTACACGGATGGCGAGATCAGGGCGTTCATACAGGGAGCGAAGGCCGGAGAGGCCGACTTCCTGCTGTCGTGACGCGCGTAGCGGCCGCGGCTGCCACGGGCCGTTCTTGGGCGAGGCCTTTGTGCGGGGCCTTGGCGCGGGGCCTTGGCGCGGGGCCGCTCTTGGGCGAGGTCTTGGTGCGGGGCCTTGGTGCAGGGCCGCTCTTGAGCGAGGCCTTTGTGCGAGGCCTTCGCGCGAGGCCGCTCTTGAGCGAGGCGGTGTCACGCCGTGAGCGGGCGGTCGTGGGCGCCCACCGGTGACGGCAGCCGCGTACTGCCCATCAGCCAGCGGTCCACGGCCGCCGCCGCGGCCCGGCCCTCCGCGATCGCCCACACCACCAAGGACTGGCCACGGCCCGCGTCCCCGGCGACGAACACCCCCGGGACGTCCGTCGCGTACGCGTCGTCGCGGGCCACGGCCCCGCCCGGCGCCACGGACACGCCCAGTTCCCCGACCGCGCCGCCCGTCACCTCAGGCCCCTGGAACCCCAGCGCGAGCAGCACCAGGTCGGCGCGCAACACCCGCTCCGCGCCGGGCACCGGCCGCCGCCCCTCGTCGACACCGGTCAGCCGGACGGCCCGCACCCGCCCCGCCGCGTCCCCGGTGAACCGCAGCGTGGCCGCGGCGAAGAGCCGCGCGTCCGCGTCGGGGCGCTGCCCGAACCCCAGCTCCCCTGCCTCCTCGTGCGCGGGCGACACGCGGTACACGTGCGGGTACGTCGGCCAGGGCTCGGCCGCCCGGTCCCGTTCGGCGCCCGGCAGCGGCCGGATGTCCACCTGCGTCACCGACGCCGCGCCCTCGCGCACCGCCGTGCCCAGGCAGTCCGCGCCGGTGTCGCCGCCGCCCACGATCACCACGTGCTTCCCGGCCGCCGACAGCGGCGACGCGTCGAGGTCCCCCTCGCACACGCGGTTGGCGAGCGGCAGATACTCCATCGCCTGCCGGACCCCGGCCAGCTCCCGCCCCGGTACCGGCAGGTCCCGCCACGCCGTGGCCCCCACCGCGAGGACCACCGCGTCGTGCCGGGCGCGCAGCGCCGCCGCCCCCACGTCCCGCCCGACGTGCGTCGACGTACGGAACCTCGTGCCCTCCGCGGACAACTGCGCGAGCCGCCGCTCCAGATGCCGCTTCTCCATCTTGAACGCGGGGATCCCGTACCGCAGCAGCCCGCCCGCGCGGTCCTCGCGCTCGTACACCACGACCGTGTGCCCCGCACGCGTGAGCTGCTGCGCCGCCGCGAGGCCCGCCGGACCCGAACCGACGACGCCGACGCTCTTGCCGCTCAGCCGATCCGGCGGCCGGGGCGGCGCCAGGCCGTCCGCCCAGACGCGGTCGGCGATGGCGGCCTCGACGTTCTTGATCGTCACCGCGGGCTGGTTGATCGCGAGCACGCAGCCCGCCTCGCACGGGGCGGGGCACAACCGCCCGGTGAACTCGGGGAAGTTGTTCGTGGCGTGCAGCCGCTCGGCCGCCGCGTGCCAGTCGGCGCGCGACACCAGCTCGTTCCACTCCGGGACGAGGTTCCCCAGCGGGCACGCCTCGTGGCAGAACGGCACGCCGCAGTCCATGCACCGGTCCGCCTGCCGCTCCACGAGCGGCAGCAGCGCGCCCGGCTCGTACACCTCGCCCCAGTCCTTGACCCGGTCGCCGACCGCCCGCCGCGGCCACTCCTCGCGCGCCACCCTGAGGAACCCCTTGGGGTCGGCCATGGCCGTCTCCCTACGTCTCCCCTCCCCGCGATACGCCTCCTTCGAGTCACGGTACGTCGCGGGGGCGGGGCGGGCATGCCGGGAGCGGGGCGCCCCGGTCCGTCCCTGACCGGGCTGCCGTGGCCTGGGCCCGGAGCCCTGGCCCGGGAGGGCTCGGGCCGGTCAGGTCAGGCCGAGGACGAAGCACACCGAGGCCGCGGTGGCCGCCGCCGTGCGGACGTGGTTCCACACCGTCCACTCCGCCACGTACGTGCGCCAGTACGCGGCCCCGCGCTCCGAACCCGCGTCGACCTTCGCCAGCGCGTCGTTACGCGGCACGTTCGCCGCCACGGTGACGCCGAAGCAGCCCACCAGATACAGCGTGCAGCCGAGGAGCAGCTCCACCGTGCCCTCGTCCGGCCACAGCACGAACGTGACCACGGCGAGCACCGCGCACACGCCGGTCGCCCCCATGAACACGGCCATGAACGCCGGCGTGACCGCCGTGACGTTGATCGCGTTCATCGCGGCGATGCCCTGGGCCGGGGGCAGCGCGGCCAGGCCCTTCATCACGAACGTGGAGAAGCCGATGAACACCCCCGCGACCAGGCCGCAGGAGACCGCGCCGAGGACGGTGAGCACGAAGTAGGGTCCCGTGATCATGGCAACTCCCTGAATGGGTCCGGCCTCTGGACGATCGGCTCCCGCGGAGTGCTTTCCACGGGGGACCGGGCCTGGGGCGGTCGGCGCGCCGCGCAAGATCCTGCACGGTGTGGTGTGTCTACGACAAGGCGGTGTGTCTACGACAAGTCAAATGCCACGACGCGCCCCCGGCCATACGCCGTTCCCGCACCTCCATGCTCCACCGTCTCGCTACCGGCGCGCGCCCCCCTTTCCGACCCTGTCCGGGCCGTGCTCACCTCGTGCCGTCGCCCCAGGCGCGCAGCGTCTCCTCCACCACCCGCGCGATGCGGCGCCTGGCCTCGCCGCGGGGGACACCGCTCATCAGCAGGGTGTCGTACTCCGTCTCCGTGTGACGCACCGCCGCGATCACGGCCGCCGTCACCGCGCGCGGGGTGAGGGCCTGCCCGGCCGCGCTGCGGCCCACCCGGCCGCTGCCCCGCACCGAGGCGTGCGCGGCGATCCGCCGGGCCCGCTCCGGCGGGCACCGCGGGAACAGGCGCAGGATCTCCTCCGCGAACGCCGCGGCGAACCGCTCGTCCCGTGCCGCCCGGCGCACGGCGTCCCGCGCGCGCCGCCGCGCCCGTGCCTCCGCGTCCGCCAGGCACCGCTCCTCGGCCAGCGCGAGCGCGGCCTCCTCGACCAGGACGCCCTGGCGCTCATACCGGCTCTTGCGCCGGTTGAAGCGGACCACCACCGCCGAGAGGCCGCTGCCCTCCCGCGACCTCCTGGTGAGCGCGGTGTCGCCGCGCGGGAGATACACGAGGTGCCCGAGGTCCGCGCAGTCCAGACAGCCCGGCCTGCCCTCCTCCAGGACGAGCAGCGCCAACGGCCCGACCCCGCACTCCGCACAGCGCTTGTGCTTGTTCTTGAGAGTCATGAAGACCACAAGGCCGGTGTCGGCGGCGGCAGTTGCGGAGCGGGGCAGCGGCATGGTGGGTATCTTCCCGCCGGACCGCGCGCCGTACGCGGAGCCCGCCCCCGTGCCCACCCGCGGCGCCCCGCGCCTGGGGCGTCGGGGCATCATGGCCCCGTGCGACTCGAAGCGATCACCTGGGAACGGCTCACGGACACCCTCGCCGACCGGCTCCTGGAACTACCGCCCTCGGACGGCGGCGACTGGCCGCGCGTCGCCTTCGACGGCGCGCCCGCCGCCCGGCCCGGTGACCTCGCCGAGCGGGTCGCCGACGCGCTGCGCGTGCGCGGGCGGTCCGCGCTCGTCGTCGGCGCCCAGGGCTTTCTGCGCCCCGCCTCGCTGCGGTTCGAGTACGGCCACGAGGACGTCGAGGCCTACTACGGCGGCTGGTTCGACACCGGAGCCCTCTGGCGTGAGGTCTTCGGGCCCCTGGGCCCCGGCGGCTCCGGCCGGGTCCTGCCCGACCTGTGGGACCCGGTGGCCGACCGCGCCACACGCAGCCCGTACGTCCAGCTCCCTCCGGGAGGGCTGTTGTTGCTGCACGGCCCTCTGCTGCTCGGTCAATGGTTCCCCTTCGATCTGACGGTGCACGTACGGCTCTCCCCGGGCGCCCTGCGCAGGCGCACGGCCCCCGATGAGCAGTGGACGCTCCCGGCCTTCGAGCGCTACGAGGCCGAGCGGGACCCCACCGCCACGGCCGACGTGGTCGTACGGGCCGACGACCCCCGGCATCCCGCGTGGAACGGCTGACCCGCCGCGCCGCCGGTCGGCCGGGGCGCCGGCCCGCCGGGTGCCGGCTTACCGGGGTGCCGACCCGCTGAGGCGCGGTCGCCCCGTGCTGACCAGGTGCGGGTGCAGCCGTCCGGCGAGGCGGTGACAATGAGGTCGTCGGGACGGAACGAGGTCGTCGGGACCAGCGGTGCCCCCGCGCCGCGCCCGCCGTCCGGCATCGGGAGGCACGTCATGACCACCGCCGGAGACATCATGCACCGCGGGGCCCAATGGATCCCCGCCCACGAGACCCTGGACCGCGCCGCGCAGCTGATGCGCCAGCTGGACGTGGGCGCCCTGCCCATCAGCGACGAGAACGAGCGGCTTTGCGGCATCCTCACCGACCGCGACATCGTCGTCCGCTGCGTGGCCATGGGGCACGACCCGGCCAAGGTCACCGCGGGTGAACTCGCTCAGGGCACCCCGCGCTGGATCGCATCGGACGCCGGCGTCGACGCCGTCCTCGAGGAGATGCAGGGCCACCAGATCCGCAGGCTGCCCGTGATCGAGAACAAGCGCCTCGTCGGGATGATCAGCGAGGCCGACCTCACCAAGCACCTGACGGAGGAGCAACTCGCCGGCTGGTGCGAGAGCGTCTACGCCAAGGGCTGAGCCGGCCCGCGGGAAGGGCTGGTCCCTGGGGAGGGCTGGCCTGAACCGCCCTGCCGGCGGGTGCGGTCACAGCCAGCCGTTGCGCCGGAAGCCCCGGTACAGCACGACGCACCCCGTGGCGATCACCCCCATCACGAGTGCGTAGCCGTACCGCCAGTGCAGCTCCGGCATGTGGTCGAAGTTCATGCCGTAGATGCCGCACACCATCGTCGGGACGGCCACTATGGCGGCCCAGGCCGTGATCTTCCGGGTGGCGTCGTTCTGCGCGACGGTCACCTGGGCGAGGTGGGCCTGGAGGATCGAGTTCAGCAGTTCGTCGAAGGCGGCTATCTGCTCGGCGACCCGCTTGAGGTGGTCGTCGACGTCGCGGAAGTACGCCTGTATCTCGGGGGCGATGACGCGTATCGGCTGGGTGGCGAGCACCTGGAGGGGGCGGCCGAGGGGCACCACCGCGCGCTTCAGCTCCAGCAGCTCGCGCTTGAGCTGATAGATGCGGCCGGGGTCGGCGGTGCGCGCCCCGGTGGAGGAGAACACCTCCGACTCGACCTCGTCGATGTCGGCCTGCACCGCCTCCGCCACGTCGAGGTAGTCGTCGACGACGTGGTCCGCGATCGCGTGCAGCACCGCGGCCGGTCCCTGGGCGAGCTGCTCGGGGGTCGACTCGAGCTGCTCGCGCAGCGGGCCGAGGGAGCCGTGCCTGCCGTGCCGCACGGTGATCACGAACTCACGGCCGACGAAAACCATGATCTCGCCGGTGTCCACCACCTCGCTGGTCGCGGTCAGCTCGGCGTGCTCGACGTAGCAGACCGTCTTGAACACGGCGAACAGTGTCTGGTCATAGCGCTCCACCTTCGGCCGCTGGTGGGCGTGGACCGCGTCCTCGACCGCCAGCGGATGCAGGCCGAACAACTCGGCGATGTCGGAGAACTCCGGCTCCGTCGGCTCGTGCAGGCCGAGCCAGACGAAACCGTCGGCGTCCTTGCGGACCTGGGCCACGGCCTCGACGAGGTCGTCGTCACGGGCCGCGGTCTGCCGCACCCCCTTGCGATACGTCACGCACTTCACCACAGAGGAGCCCAGGGGGGAGCGGGCGGGGTGGCTCAGGTCGACGCGCGGGCTGCGCCGGGTCAGGCGCGCCACCTTCTGGAGGCCGCGAACGCCCTTCAGGTTCCCGACCTTGCGGAGGCTGCTCACCTTCCGCAAGTTGCTCCCCATCGACATGTGCGGCTCCTCGCGCTGGACTTGATGAACCAGTCTGCCAGTCCGGCCCCCACCGCGTTTGAGCCTGTGGGAACGGACGATTCCGGTCCGTGCCGCCGCTACGCCTGCCCTTCCCCGGGCCGGGAAACCCCCGGCGGGCGCGGCCCCCGCGCCTGCCCGTCACCGGGCCGCGGTGCCCTTGGCGTAGGTCACCGTCGTGCCTCCTCGTCATCGGACCGTGAATCCCTCGGCGCGGGGCGCGCCCCCACCCGCGTCACCGCTCGCGCTCCGGCCCAGCAGCCCTCCGTCACCGCCTCGCACAGCTTCGCGCCCGCGAGCCGTGAGGCGATGAACGCACCGGTGAAGGCATCGCCCGCGCCCGTGGAGTCCCGCGCCTCCGCACGCTCCGCGGGCACGCGCACCCGCACCTCGCCGTCCCGCGCGGCCAGCGCGCCCTCGCGGCCCGACTTGACCACCACCGTGGGGAAGTGGCGGTTCAGTGCCCGTGCCGCGTCCGCCGCCCGCGGCAGGCCCGAGAGCAGCTCCGCCTCGTCCCGGCTCGGCAGCAGCACGTCCGTGCCGCCCGACCACGCCAGGAAGCGGTCCGGGCCGTGCCGCGCCAGGAAGCCCGCCGACGCCGGGTCCACGCTCACCGTCACCCCTCGGGCCCGCGCCGCGCCGAGAGCCACCCGCGCGAGGGCCCGGCTGGGCTCGGCGAAGAACAAGTAGCCGGACAGGTGCAGCCAGCCCACGCCGTCGAGCAGCGACGGTGTCCAGTCGTCCGGATCGAGGCGCAACACGGCGCCGCTGTCCGTGAGGAAGGTCCGCTCCGCCGTGCCGTCGGCCGTGTCGACCAGGCTGATCACGGTGCCGGTGGGGGCGTCGGGGTCGACGACGAGGTGGGGGAGCACGGCCGCCCGGACCAGGTTCTCCTCGTGCCAGGCCGCCGCGTCGGCGCCGACGCGCCCCAGGAAGCGCACGTCCTGGTGCCCCCAACAGGCCGCCCAGCACGCGACGTTGGCACCCGCGCCACCCGGCACCGTGCGGATCGCGGCCTCCGTGTCGGTGCCGGGCACCAAAGGGGTGCCGTGCCGGGCGACGATGTCCGTGACGACGTCACCGACGACCAGCAGGCCCTGGGGGCGGCTCATCCCTCCGCCCACGCGGCCGCGATCCGTGCCGCAAGGCGTACGTTGCCCCGTACCGCCGCGAGGTTCGCCTCCAGGGAGGCCCCTTCGGTGTGCCGCACCAAGTGGTCGAGGAGGAACGGCGTCACCGCCTGCCCCGTCACGCCCCGCGCGTCGCACTCCCGCAGCGCCTGATCGAGTACGCGCGCGTGGAGGGCGGGATCGAGCTGCTCCGCCTCGGGCACGGGGTTCGCCACGACGAGCGCCGACTCCGGCCCGGCCAGCGCGTCCTGGGCCCGCATCACGCCCGCCACCTCGTCCGGCGTACCTAGCGTCCAGTCCACGGGGTGCCCGGAGTCGGTGAGGTAGAAGCCGGGGAAGCGCTCCGTACGGTATCCGGCGACTGCGACGCCGAGCGTCTCCAGGCGCTGGAGCGTGGCCGCCACGTCCAGGATCGACTTCACTCCTGCGCACACCACCGTGATCCGCGTCCGCGCGAGCAGCCCGAGGTCGGCGGACTCGTCCTGTGTCACCGTCCACTCCCGGTGCACCCCGCCGAGCCCGCCCGTGGCGAACACCCGCAGGCCCGCGCGGGCGGCGAGCAGCGCGGTCGCCGACACCGTCGTGGCCCCGCAGGCACCCGTGGCGACGGCCAGGGCCAGATCGCGGTGGCCCAGCTTGCGGATGCCGTCCTGCCCTGCGACCCGTTCCAGCTGCTCCTTGTCCAGGCCGACATGAGGGCGGCCGTCCAGGACGGCGATCGTCGCCGGGACGGCGCCCTCCTCGCGTACGGCCTCCTCCAGTTCGAGCGCCACGCGCAGATTGCGCGGGCGCGGCAGTCCGTGCGCGATGATCGTGGACTCCAGGGCCACGACCGGCCGCCGCCGCGCGAGAGCCGCCTGTACCTCGTCGGAAACCACCAACACGGGTCTGCCTCCTGCCAGTCGGACCACCTTCGCTCCTGGGTTCATCCCTGGCGGGCGGCGTGCCGCGGCAAACCCATTAGGGTGACCGGCCATGACCACAAATGATCAGAGCGTTGCCTCATTTGCCGTGCACATTCCGGATGTCGACCTCGATGAGGAGCCGCTGGACCCGGAGCAGATCGTCTCCGGCACCCCGGTGGTCACCGGCAAGGTCCTGTGGGAGTCCGCCGACGGCAAGCAGCTGCGCGGCATCTGGCAGATCACGCCGGGCGTGGTGACCGACACCGAGGCCGACGAACTGTTCGTGGTCGTCAGCGGGCGCGCCACCATCGAGGTGGAAGGCGGCGACGTCATCGAGGTCGGCCCCGGCGACGCGGCCGTGCTGCGCGAGGGGGACCGCACGACGTGGACGGTGCACGAGACGCTGCGCAAGGCGTACCACATCACGCTGGGCGACTAGGGCTCCGCGAGGGCCGGGGCACCGGTCATGGGCTGCCGGGCCGCCGGGCGCGGGGCTCTCGGGCAGAGGGCTGTCGGGAGGCCCCCGGAGCGCCGGGTTCCGCTGGGCCTCACGCCGTGGGCTCAGCGGCCCGTGGCCCCCGCGTGAGCAGGCCCAGGGCCGCGAGGGGCAGGAGCAGCAGCGCCGCCCCGAGGTTGAGCCAGCCGTAGCTCGCCCGCGCGACCACCAGTCCCGCGACCGCGCCGCCGACGCCCGCCGCCGCGTTCATCGTCAGGTCCGACAGGCCCTGCGCGGCTGCGCGCGCGGCCGGCGGCACGGAGTCGGTGAGCAGCGCGGAGCCGGACACCAGGCCCGCCGACCAGCCGAGGCCGAGCAGGAACAGGCCCGCCGCCGTCTGCGCGTGGTTGCCGCCCGCGGTGCCCGCGAGCAGCGCGGAGACGGCGAGCAGTCCCACGCACAGGCCGATGACGCTGAGCCGTCCGAGCCGGTCCGCGAGCCGCCCCATCACCGGTGAGAACGCGTACATGCCCGCGATGTGCCCGCTGATCACCAGGCCGATCAGATCGATGCTCGCCCCGTGGTGGCCGAGGTCGACCGGTGTCATCGACATGATCGAGACCATCGCGGTGTGGGCGATGGTGACCGTCACCAGGGCCAGTCTGGCCTTCCCCGACGCGGCCACGGCGGCGACCCCGGCCCGCAGCGACCCGCCGGCCGCCGAGGTGTCCGCGTCGGGCTCCAGGGCGCGGGCGGTCAGGAGCGGGTCGGGGCGCAGGAGCACCGCCACGACGACCGCCGAGAGCAGGAACACCCCGGCCGCCCACACGAACGCCCCCGAGGCCTTGGGGATGCCGAGCGCGGAGACGCTGCGGCCGGCGGGCGCCGCGATGTTCGGGCCTAGCACCGCGCCGACCGTCGTGGCCCACACGACGTTCGAGATGGCCCGGGCCCGGGCGCCCGGCTCGGCCAGGTCGGCGGCCGCGAACCGCGCCTGGAGGTTCGCCGACGAGGCCGCGCCGAACCCGGCCATGCCGACGAGCAGCAGCGGGAAGTTCCCCAGGGCCGCGGCCACGACGACGACCGCCGCGCCCGCCGCGCCGATCAGATAGGCCAGTACGAGGCCGGGGCGGCGGCCCCACGCCGCCATCAGGGCGGCCAGGGGCACCGAGAGGACGGCGGTCCCCACGACGGTCGCGGTGGGCGCGAGCCCGGACAGCGACTCGGTGCCGCTGACCTCCTTCGCGAGTACGGCGGCGAGCGCGACGCCGGTGGCGACGCCGAGCCCGCCGAGGATCTGGCTGACGACCAGGACCGCGGTGACACGGCGGCGCAGGGCGGGCAGGTCCCTCACACCGACGGGCCCGACGCCCGCCCGCTCGGTCGCGGTCACCGCCCGCCTGCCGTGGCCTCGGCCGACGGGGTGCCTCTACGGGATGACGCCCACGGGCCGCCTCTACGGGATGACGCCCACGGGCCGCCTCTACGGGACGCCGACGCCGACGGGATGTCCGTACGGAACGACGCCGTCGGGACGCCTGCGCGCGATGGCTGGGCCGGATGCGGCACCCGTCTCGGGAGAGGCGGGGGACACGGGGATATGGAGGATGCGGTCACGCGCGCAGTGTGCCAGCACGCACGGACAGACCGGCATGGCTCTCCCCGCGCTCCAAGGGGCCCCGTAAGCCGGAAAGGGCCCCTCCTGGCCCCGCCCCAGCCGACCGCCCCCAACCCCCAGCCCCCAACCCCCAGCCCTCAGAACAGCGGCTCGGGCAGAACCCCCTCCAGAGCCAGCAGCCGCCGCTTGGTCTCCAGGCCGCCGCCGAAGCCGCCTATGCCGCCGTCGCTCTCGACCACGCGGTGGCAGGGCACCACGACGGGCAGGGGGTTGGCGCCCATCGCCATGCCCACGGCCTGAGCCGCTCCGGGCTGGCCGAGGCGGCGGGCGAGGTCCCCATAGCCCACGACCGCGCCGAACGGCACGCCCGTCGCCAGCTCGCGCAGCACCTGGCGGTTGAAGCCGGAGATCAGCGACCAGTCGAGCGGCAGCTCGAAGTCGCGCCGACGGCCGGCGAAATAGGCCTCCAGCTGGCCTATGGGCTCCGCGAGCAGCGGGGAGGAGGGCGCCTCGACCGGCTCCGCGCCGAGCCGGGAGCCGAGCCGCTCGACGGCCTTGTCCCGCACGTCGTCGGTGGCGTGGAAGACGACGTTGACCAGGCCGGTCCCGGTCGCGGCGAGCAGCAGGGGACCGATGTCGCTGGCGACGACGGCCCACACCGGGCCCGGCCGCCCGGCCCGCTGCTGCTCCTGCTGGGTGTGCCCCGTGGCGTTCATGGACACCACCGTACGGGCGGGCACTGACAACGCCGCCGGGCTGGGGTGGCCGGGGCGGCCGGGCGGCGGGCCCGCCGCGCCCGTCAGTAGTCGCGGATCGCCGCGCGCACCACGTCGGGCTTGTTGGTGATGATGCCGTTCACCCCGAAGTCCGCGACCCGCCGCGCCGCCGCGGCCTCGTCGATGGTCCAGGTGAAGATCTCCAGCGGCTTGCCGTGCGGGCCCTTGAGGGCCTGGATCGCGGCGACGTAACCCTCGGAGATGGAGGTGTGCGTGGAGTTGATCTGGTCGGCGAACTTCGCGTACTCCGGCAGCTGGCTGACGGCGGGCGTCCCCAGGAAGCCGGTCTTGACGTCGGGCCGCAGCGCGCGCACCTGTCGCACGCTGTCCGCGCTGAAGCTCTGGACGACCAGCTCGTGCTTCACGTGGTGGCGGTCGAGCCAGCCCGTCCGGCGCAGCACGCGCAGGGTGTCGCGCTCGATGCCGGGGTACAGCTCCGGCTTCTTGATCTCCAGGACGAGCCGCTGCCCGTTCTCCGAGACGCGGTTCATGTATTGCGTGAGGGTCGGCACGCGCGCGCCCTTGTACTTGGCGCTGAACCAGCTGCCCGCGTCGAGCTTCGCGATCTCCTTGATGGTGAAGTCCTTGACCTTCCAGGGGGCGCGGTCGGGGAAGACCTCCTCGACGTTCGTCGTCCGCTTCAGGTTGTCGTCGTGCACGATGACGAGCACGCCGTCCTTGGTGCGCTGCACGTCGTTCTCGACCCAGCGGAAGCCCAGCTCGTCGGCCTTGTCGATGGCGGCGAGCGTGTTCTCGGGGGCGTAGGCGGAGGCCCCGCGGTGGGCGACGACCAGCGGTCTGTCATGCCCGGCGGCCGCGTGGACGCGGCTCTCCGGGGCGGGCGTCTCGGCGGCGGCGGTGGAGGGGAGCACCAGGGCACCCGCCCCCAGAAGGGCGGCGGTCGTGGCGGCGGCGCGTGCGGGCACGGCTTCTCCTCGCGTCGGAGATCAGGGGGACCCCGCGAGCGTGACAGTGCCCTGCCAACTACAGACAGGTGCAGGATGGCCACAGGCTGAACACCAGCCCCCCATGTGGGGACCCCGCGCGCGGAAGCCGTGTTTCTTTGCCGGAAAATCGTTCGTACGTTCCTGGATGGGCCCTACCCTCGCCTCAGCCGACGCTCCGTCACCCGGCGGTCGCCCGGGGGTGGACGGGGTGTTCCGGGACATTCGGGTACGACAGGCGGAAGGGCTAGCGCTCATGGAGGGCACGGTCGACGGCTTCAGCTACGGGCTCGTCACACCCGTGGTCGCGTACCTCATGGCCTGTCTCGGCGGGGCGCTCGGCCTGCGCTGCACCACCCGGTCGCTGCTCGTCGCGCACTCCTGGCGGCCGGGCTGGCTCGCCCTCGGCTCGGCCGCGATCGGCTCCGGCATCTGGACCATGCACTTCATCGCCATGATGGGATTCACCGTCAAGGAGACCCCCATCACCTACGACCGGCTGACGACCTTCGCGAGCCTCGCCGTCGCCATCGTCATGGTCGGCGTCGGGATCTTCATCGTCGGCTACCGGGGCGCCAAGGGAACGGCCCTGTTCACCGGGGGCACCATCACAGGCCTTGGCATCGCGTCGATGCACTACCTGGGAATGGCCGGTATGCGCCTTGGCGGCAGGCTCCAGTACAACACCGTGACCGTCGCCGCCTCCGTGGTGATCGCCGTCGTCGCCGCCATCGCCGCGCTGTGGGCCGCCGGACAGGTCAGGGGCTTCCTGTGGAGCCTCGGCGCCAGCCTGGTCATGGGCCTCGCCGTCAGCGGCATGCACTACACCGGCATGGCCGCCGTCAGCGTCCACCTGCACAGCACCCCGAGCCCGTCGTCCGGGGGCTCGTCGGCCGAGCTGCTGGCGCCCCTCATGATCGGTCCGCTGGCCTTCCTGCTGCTCTCGGGCGTGATCGTGATGGTCGACCCCCTGATGATCCTCGGCAAGGCCGACCTGAAGGCCGCCGCGCGGCCACGCACCCCCGCCTCCCCCGTGCCGCGCTCCGGCGACCGCCTCTACGGGCACGTCGGCCGCAGGGCACCGGCGCGGCCGGGCCGCAGGAGCCGCCGCAGGCCGGGCGTGCGCGCCCCGCAGAAGTGGTGAGCGCGCCGGCGGCCGGCGGCGAGCGGGGCGGCGTTGTCAGTGCGGAGTCGTACGGTGGATCCCATGCGGCCCGTATCGAAGATCGAACGCACGGTGGCGCCTTTCGAGGTCGTCAGCCCGTTTCAGCCCAGTGGCGACCAGCCGGCCGCCATCGCCGAGCTGGAGAAGCGCATCCGCGCAGGTGAGAAGGATGTCGTCCTGCTCGGCGCGACCGGCACCGGCAAGTCGGCCACCACCGCGTGGATGATCGAGAAGCTCCAGCGCCCGACGCTCGTCATGGCGCCGAACAAAACCCTGGCCGCCCAGCTGGCGAACGAGTTCCGAGAGCTCCTGCCGAACAACGCGGTGGAATACTTCGTCTCGTACTACGACTACTACCAGCCCGAGGCGTACGTCCCGCAGTCGGACACGTACATCGAGAAGGACTCCTCGATCAACGAGGAGGTGGAGCGCCTGCGCCACTCCGCGACGAATTCGCTGCTCACCCGCCGTGACGTCATCGTGGTCGCCTCCGTTTCCTGCATCTACGGCCTCGGCACCCCGCAGGAGTACGTGGACCGCATGGTGCCGCTCAAGGTCGGCGACGAGATCGACCGCGACCAGCTCCTGCGCCGCTTCGTCGACATCCAGTACACGCGCAACGACCTCGCCTTCACCCGGGGCACGTTCCGCGTCCGCGGCGACACCATCGAGATCTTCCCGGTCTACGAGGAGCTGGCCGTGCGCATCGAGATGTTCGGCGACGAGATCGAGGCGCTGTCCACGCTCCACCCGCTCACCGGCGAGGTCATCAGCGACGACGACCACCTCTACGTCTTCCCGGCGTCGCACTACGTGGCGGGCCCGGAGCGCATGGAGAAGGCGGTCAACGGCATCGAGAAGGAGCTGACCGAGCGCCTCGCGGAGCTGGAGAAGCAGGGCAAGATGCTGGAGGCCCAGCGCCTGCGCATGCGCACCACGTACGACCTGGAGATGCTCCGCCAGATCGGCTCCTGCTCCGGCGTCGAGAACTACTCGATGCACTTCGACGACCGCGCCCCCGGCACCCCGCCGCACACCCTGCTCGACTACTTCCCGGACGACTTCCTGCTCGTCCTCGACGAGTCGCACGTCACCGTCCCCCAGATCGGCGCCATGTACGAGGGCGACGCCTCCCGCAAGCGCACCCTCGTCGACCACGGCTTCCGGCTCCCCTCCGCGCTCGACAACCGCCCCTTGAAGTGGGAGGAGTTCCAGGAGCGCATCGGGCAGACCGTCTATCTGTCGGCGACCCCGGGCGCGTACGAGCTGTCCCGTTCGGACGGGCACGTCGAGCAGATCATCCGCCCCACCGGACTCGTCGACCCGGAGGTCGTCGTGAAGTCCACCGAGGGGCAGATCGACGACCTGGTGCACGAGATCCGCAAGCGCACCGAGAAGGACGAGCGCGTCCTCGTCACCACGCTCACCAAGAAGATGGCCGAGGACCTCACGGACTACTTCCTCGAACTGGGCATCCAGGTCCGCTATCTGCACAGCGACGTCGACACCCTGCGCCGCGTCGAGCTGCTGCGCGAGCTGCGGGCCGGCGAGTTCGACGTCCTGGTCGGCATCAACCTCCTGCGGGAGGGACTCGACCTGCCCGAGGTCTCCCTGGTGGCGATCCTGGACGCCGACAAGGAAGGCTTCCTGCGCTCGGGCACCTCGCTGATCCAGACCATCGGCCGCGCCGCGCGCAACGTCTCCGGTCAGGTCCACATGTACGCCGACAAGATCACCCCGGCGATGGCGAAGGCCATCGACGAGACCAACCGCCGCCGCGAGAAGC
Source organism: Streptomyces sp. NPDC045778 (assembly GCF_056431945.1). Lineage (NCBI taxonomy): Bacteria > Bacillati > Actinomycetota > Actinomycetes > Kitasatosporales > Streptomycetaceae > Streptomyces > Streptomyces sp. NPDC045778. Next base: position 31,456 of record NZ_JBWKJZ010000015.1, on the reverse strand, counting down.
AGATCGCGTACAACACGGAGCGGGGCATCGACCCGCAGCCCCTCCGCAAGAAGATCAACGACATCGTGTCGGCGATCGCGCGCGAGGAGGTCGACACCGAGCAGCTCCTCGGCACGGACTACCGCAAGGCGAAGGACGGCAAGGGCGCCAAGGCCCCCGTGCCCTCGCTCGGCAAGGCGGCCGCCGGGGGAGCAGCCAAGGCGAAGAAGTCCGCCAAGGACAAGCAGGCGCCCACGGACAAGCCCGCCACCGAGCTGGCCGCGCAGATCGAGGAGATGACCGAGCGGATGCGCGCCGCCGCCGCGGACCTCCAGTTCGAGATCGCCGCCCGGCTGCGCGACGAGGTGTCGGAGATGAAGAAGGAGCTGCGGCAGATGAAGGAGGCGGGCCTGGCGTAGCGCGGACCGCCCGTGGTGTCGCGGTGTGTTGCAAGACCGACACAATCCGCGGACCGAGCTGCGGCGCGCTGGACACCGCTGCATAGGGTGATGGGGCGGCCGCCGGAAGGTGGCGGTCGCCCTGGGGAGTTCGAGAAGGGGACAGCGCGTGACGGTCAACATGACCAAGGGCCAGGCCATCAGCCTGCAGAAGAACGACGGGGGCGCCCTGACCGCGGTGCGCATGGGCCTCGGCTGGAAGGCGGCCGCGCGGCGCGGCCTGTTCGGCACCCGGACGCGCGAGGTCGACCTGGACGCGTCGGCCGTCCTGTTCGCCGACAAGCAGCCCGTGGACGTGGTCTTCTTCCGCCACCTCGTCAGCGACGACGGCTCCGTGCGGCACACCGGTGACAATCTGGTCGGCGGCGTCGGCCAGGGCGGCGACGACGAGGCGATCCTCGTCGACCTCCAGCGCGTCCCGGTCCACATCGACCAGATCATCTTCACGGTGAACTCCTTCACCGGCCAGACGTTCCAGGAGGTGCAGAACGCCTTCTGCCGCCTGGTCGACGAGACCAACGGCCAGGAACTCGCCCGCTACACCCTGGACGGCGGCGGCCAGTACACCGCCCAGATCATGGCCAAGGTCCACCGCGTGGGCACCGGCTGGCAGATGACGGCCCTCGGCAGCCCTGCCAACGGCCGCACCTTCCAGGACCTGATGCCGGCGATCCTGCCGCACCTCTAAGGCCCGACTCGGCCGTCCCCGGACGGCGGTCCGTACGTACGAAGGCCCCGAGCGGGGCCGACAGGGGGAACGAACGCGATGACGGCCGAGCTGGTCAGGGGGCAGAACCATCCGCTTCCCGGCACCCGCCTAGAGGTGCGGGTGTCGGCCGCCCAACCGGTCGTCGCCGGCGCCACGCTCAGCGACGACCAGCGCAAGGTGCGCGGCGTCTCCTGGGTCGCCCACCCCGGAGCCCCCACCCTGCCGGGCCTCGAAGTGTCCCGGCAGGCCGCCGCCGACCACCGCCTCGCCATCGACCTCGACGCGCTGCCGGACGACGCCCACCAGGTCAACGTCCTGCTCGCGCTCCCCGTCGGCGCCGCGGGCCCGGCCAGCTTCGGTGCCGTCGCGGCGCCGTTCGTCGCCGTCACCGGCCTCGACGGCGCCGAGATCGCCAGCTACACCCTCACGGACCTCACCGCCGAGTCGGCCGTCGTCGCCCTGGAGCTGTACCGCAGGCAGGGCGCCTGGAAGGTCCGCGCCGTCGGCCAGGGCTACGCGGGCGGCCTCGCCGAGATGCTCGCCGACCAGGGCCTGCCCCAGGCTCAGGACCTCGCCGCGACCATCGACGAAGCGGTGGCCCAAGGCCTCGCCCGCTCCGTCGCCGCGCCCCCGCCCCGCCCCGCGGACGAAGCCCGGGTGCGCGCCGCCGCCCAGGGCCACACGGCGCCGGGACAGCGCCCCTCCGCCCCTCAGGGCGACTCCGCCGTCACCCGCCCCGCCCCGCCGCAGCCCGCCCCGCCGCAGCCGGGCCCGCCCGCGCCGGGCGACGGCGCCCCGGCCCAGCCCGGCGACAGCGGCCCCGTCGACTACACCCACCCGCGCCGCCAGACCAGCGCGCCCCCGCCGCCCCCGCCCGCCGCACCGGCGGCCCCGCCCGGACAGTCCGCCCAGCCCGTCGCGGGCGACGCCACCGGCTGGTCCCTGGAGGAGCGCCTCTACAACCAGGTGTGGGGCATGTTCGAGGACCTGGCCCGCACCACGGCGGCGTACCGCAGTGCCGTCGACTTCGCCGACTCGCGCATGGAGCAGGAGCTGGACAAGGTCCTCTCCGACCCGCGCAGCCGCATCGGCGGCGCGGGCGACGCCGCGCGCGAGACCGCCCGCGCCAAGCACGGCGACCTCGTCGACCAGGCCAGGGCCGCGCTCGACCGCGACCTGGCCCAGCTCGCCGCCGAGTCGGAGGTCGTGGAGCCCGCGCTGCCGCCGCCGTACGCCGACTGGTCGAGCCCTGTCTGGCACGCCTACCGCGTGCCCATGGAGATCCCCATGGCCGTGCGCCTCGGCGGGCTCCGCCTGCCCGAGCGCCCTGATCTGCGCATCCCCATGCTGGTGCGGCTGCCCCTTGAGCGGGGCCTGTGGATCGACAGCGGCCGCTCGGGCACCGACTCGCTCGCGGACGCCGACACCCTGCGCCGCCTCGCCCTGGACAGCGCCGTCGCGCACGCGGCACGCCTGCTGGCCGCCTATCCGCCCGGTGAGTTCACCGTGCACGTCATCGACGCGGCGGGCACCGGCGCCGCCGCGCTCGCCCCGCTCGTGACCTCCGGTGTCCTCGACGAGCCGCCCGCCTCCGGGCCCGCGGGCGTCGGCGCCGTCCTCACCAAGCTCACCCAGCGGGTGGACCTGTTGCAGATGGCCGTGCGCGGTGGCGTCTCCTCGTCCCTGCCGCCGGACCTCGACACGGGCGAGCACCTCCTGGTGGTCAACGACTTCCCGCACGGCTTCGACGACCGCGCCGTGACCCAGCTGCGCTACCTGGCCGACGAGGGGCCGGCCGTCGGCGTCCACCTGATGATGGTCGCCGACCGCGAGGACGCCCGGGAGTACGGCCCCCTGCTCGACCCGCTGTGGCGCGCGCTCCTGCGACTGACCCCGGTGCCCGACGACCACCTCGCCGACCCCTGGGTGGGCCACGCGTGGACGTATGAGCCGCCGCTGCCGCCGTCCGGCAGCGAGGTCCTCCACCACGTCCTGGCGAGCGTCGGCACGGCCCGGCGCACGGGCAGCCGCTGAGCCCCAGAGCCGGCGCGCGAGGCACCCCTGACGAGTGACCCCTATGTCGACTAAGTGACCATGCGAGGTCCTGACCTGGCTACTTGGCGGTCGTTTGCCGTGGCCTTTACCAAACCTTGGTCTTTCGCGTAGGCTTCTCCGTGCGGAGGGGAGTACTCCCATACGCGACGTGCCCGTCAATACGGACCGCCATCGGTCCCGGGGCGTCGGCCCGCCAGGCACCGAGAGTGCCGGGGTGGAAGAGACCTCCGGCAGCGACGACGCTGATCAGTAGCCGTACGAAGCCGGAGGCGCAGTGGACGTTTCTATGACCCTGTGGGTGGCGACCGTTCTCGGTCTGTGTGCCCTGATCGCGGTCGACTTCTTCATCGGGCGCAAGCCCCATGACGTGTCGATCAAGGAAGCCGGAATCTGGACGGTCGTCTGGATCGTGCTCGCCGGGCTCTTCGGGCTCGGCCTGCTGATCGCGGGCGAGACCCAGGCATCGGGCGAGTTCTTCGCCGGCTTCATCACCGAGAAGTCGCTGAGCGTCGACAACCTCTTCGTCTTCATCCTGATCATGGCGAAGTTCTCGGTGCCCTCGCACCTCCAGCAGCGCGTGCTGCTGTTCGGCGTGCTGATCGCCCTGATCCTGCGAGCGATCTTCATCGCCGCAGGCGCCGCGGTCATCGCCAACTTCTCCTGGGTGTTCTACATCTTCGGCGCGTTCCTGATCTACACCGCCTGGAAGCTCATCCAGGAGGCCCGTGCCGACGAGGAGGAAGAGGACTGGGAGGAGAACCGCCTCCTGAAGTCCATCGAGAAGAAGTTCGGCGTCTCGGACCGGTACGAGGGCACGAAGCTGTTCGTCCGGAAGAACGGCAAGAAGATCATGACGCCCCTGATGGTCGTCATGCTCGCCATCGGCACCACCGACGTGCTGTTCGCGATGGACTCGATCCCCGCGATCTTCGGCCTCACCCAGGACCCGTACATCGTCTTCACCGCCAACGCGTTCGCCCTGATGGGTCTGCGACAGCTGTACTTCCTCATCGGTGGCCTCCTGAAGAAGCTGGTCCACCTGAGCTACGGCCTGTCGGTGATCCTCGGCTTCATCGGCGTGAAGCTCGTCCTGCACGCCCTGCACGAGAACGGGGTGCACGTCCCCGAGATCTCCATCCCGGTCTCGCTCGGCGTCATCTGCGGTGTCCTGATCATCACGACGATCACCAGCCTCATGGCCTCCAAGAAGCAGCAGGAGCGCGAGGCGGCCGCCGCGGCGACCGGCAAGGACGAGGCCTCGAAGGACAGCGTCGAGGCGTAATCGCCCTCTCCGTAGAGAGGCAGTACGAAGGCGCCCCTCTCCGTAGGGAGCGGGTGCCGCCGAAAGGAACCACCGGAGCGGTGCACAGTCCACGACTGTGCACCGCTTCCGCATAGAGAGGAACGTATGGAGTCGCGGCCCACCCGCGCGCGGGGCAGCATCGAAGGCATGATCCCAAGACTCCGGGCCCTCGCCTCGCGGTGGACAACCGCCGTGCCCGTCCTCGGAGTCGTCCTGCTCGCCTGCACCTGGGGGCGGGACCTGCCCGGTGGCATCGTCGCCCTGGTGACGGTGGTCCTCGCCGGAGCCGTGCTCGCCGCGGTGCACCACGCCGAGGTCATCGCGCACCGCGTCGGCGAACCGTTCGGCTCGCTCGTCCTCGCCGTCGCCGTGACGATCATCGAGGTGGCCCTGATCGTCACCCTGATGGCCGATGGCGGCGACAAGAGCTCCACCCTGGCGCGCGACACCGTCTTCGCCGCCGTGATGATCACCTGCAACGGCATAGTCGGTCTGTGCCTGCTCACCGCGGCCCTGCGGCACCGGGTCGCCGTCTTCAACCCCGAGGGCACCGGAGCGGCCCTCGCGACGGTCGCCACGCTGGCCACGCTGAGCCTGGTCCTGCCGACGTTCACGACGTCCAAGCCGGGCCCGGAGTTCTCCACGTCGCAGCTCACCTTCGCGGCCCTGGCCTCGCTCGTCCTGTACGGCCTCTTCGTGGCGACGCAGACCGTGCGCCACCGCGACTACTTCCTGCCCGTCACCAAGGAGGGCGAGGTCCGCGACGCCGACGACCACGCCGAGGTGCCCTCGTCGCGCACCGCCCTGATCAGCCTCGGGCTGCTCGCGCTCGCCCTGGTCGGCGTCGTCGGCCTCGCCAAGGGCGTGTCGCCGACCATCGAGTCGGGCGTGGAGTCGGCGGGCCTGCCGCACGCCGTCGTCGGCGTGATCATCGCGCTCCTTGTGCTGCTCCCGGAGACCATCGCGGCCGTGCGCGCCGCCCGCCGCGACCGCGTGCAGACCAGCCTGAACCTGGCCCTCGGCTCGGCGATGGCCAGCATCGGCCTGACCATCCCGGCCGTCGCCATCGCGTCCGTGTGGCTGACCGGACCGCTCGTGCTCGGGCTCAGCTCGACCCACATGGTGCTGCTCCTGCTCACGGTCGGCGTCAGCACGCTCACCGTCGTGCCGGGCCGGGCCACCCTCCTCCAGGGCGGCGTCCACCTGGTGCTCTTCGCGGCCTATCTGGAACTGGCCATGAACCCGTGAGAGCGGGGCGGTGCCGTCACCCGGTGACCGGCACCGCCCGGCCCGCGGGCCGCGTCTCCGGCAGCAGCGCGAAGCAGCCGAGGCTCAGCACCGCCACCGCCGTCAGATACGCCGCCACGCCCCAGGGCGGGCCCTCGCCGCGTGCCGTCGCCGTGGCCACGAGCGGGGTGAGGGCGCCGCCGAGCACCCCGGCGAGGTTGTAGCCCACAGCGGCCCCCGTGCAGCGCACACGCGGCTCGTACAGCTCCGGCAGATAGGCCGAGACCACCCCGAACATCGTCGTGAACGCGACCAGGGCCACCAGGAAGCCGAGGAACATCAGCAGCGGCTGTCCCGTCGCCAGGAGCGCCACCATCGGGAACATCCACAGGGCGGTCGCCGCGCACCCGACCAGGCACAGCGGCCGCCGCCCGTAGCGGTCCCCCAGGTGCGCCGACACAGGCGTCAGCGCCCCCATGGCCACGACGGCCGCCATCACGCACGTCAGCATCACCGGACGGCTCACGCCGAGCCGCTCCACTCCGTAGGCGAGCGACCACGTCGTCACGGCGTAGAACACCGCGTACCCGACGGCGATGGCGCCGGCCGTCAGCAGGACGAGCCGCCAGTGGCCGCGCACCACCTCGGCGAGCGGCACGCGCGCGGGCTCGCGTACGCCGAGGAAGTCCGGGCTCTCCTCCAGGGACACCCGCAACGCGAGCCCGGCCGCCGCGAGCAGCCCCGCCACCCAGAACGGAATCCGCCATCCCCAGGAGGCGAACTGCGCCTCCGTGAGCGTCACCGAGAGCCCCAGGGTGATGCCGTTGGCGAACAGGAACCCGACCGGAGGGCCGATCTGCGGGAAGCTCGCCCACAACCCGCGCCGCTCGGCGGGCGCGTGCTCGGCTGTCAGGAGCACGGCCCCGCTCCACTCGCCGCCGAGCCCCACGCCCTGCACGAACCGCAGGACGAGCAGCAGGACGGGCGCGGCGACACCGATCGACTCGTACGTCGGCACGCAGCCGACGGCGACGGTGACGAGGCCCGTCACGAGCAGCGAGACGACCAGGACGGGCCGTCGGCCGTGCCGGTCGCCGATGTGCCCGAAGAGGACCGACCCCAGCGGCCGGGCGACGAAGCCCACCCCGAACGTCGCGAACGCGGCGAGCGTCCCCGCCAGGGGCGAGAACGTGGGGAAGAACAGCGGCCCGAGGACGAGCGCCGCCGCGGTGCCGTAGACGAAGAAGTCGTAGAACTCGATGGCGGTCCCGGCGAGCGACGCGGCGGCCAGCCGCGGCAGCGACGGGGCGGCCCCGGACCGGGTGGTTGGCGGAGAGTCACTGGTGTGCACGGTGCGTCAACCACCCGCCGTGCGGGGCGGTTACGGGAAGGGCCTCAGTACGTGACTGTCATGCGCGGGTCTGCCGAGCCATGGCCCCCGGGCGGCCCAGCTCGCACATCACGGACGCGCCGTGGTAGCTGACGACGCCTGTCCGCCACAGGAAGGCGGGCAGGACGGTGTTGTCGCTGAACCCGAAGGACAGCTTCGGGTGCGCGCGGAACAACGGCTCCAGGGGCGGCGTCGCGCCCGGCAGCGTACGTCGGGCGCCCGGCGCGCGCACCGCGACGACCGGCCCCTGAGGCGCCGTGATAGACCGTCTGGGAGCAGCAGCCCGACGCACGGAGGTCCCTGTGCCCCACACCCTCGCCACCGCCCCGATCATGATCCTGAACGGGCCCAACCTGAACCTCCTGGGCAAGCGGCAGCCGGAGATCTACGGCACCGACACGCTCGCCGACGTCGAGGCCCGGTGCGCCGAGGCGGCCGCGGCGCACGGGGGGACGGTCGACCTCAGGCAGTCCAACCACGAGGGCGAACTGGTGGACTGGATCCACGAGGCGCGCGAGAACCACGTGGGCATCGTCATCAACCCCGCCGCCTACTCCCACACGTCCGTGGCGATCCTGGACGCGCTCAACGCCTGTGACGGCATGCCGGTGGTGGAGGTCCACATCTCCAACATCCACCAGCGGGAGGCCTTCCGGCACCACTCCTACGTCTCGCGGCGCGCGGACGGCGTCATCGCGGGGTGCGGGGTGCAGGGGTACGTGTTCGGGGTGGAGCGGGTGGCCGCGCTCGTCGCGCGGGGCTGAGGGCGGCGCCGGGGGCCGGCGCCGCCCGCCCGGTCACCAGCCGCGCTCGCGCCACTCCGGCAGGTGCGGGCGCTCCGCGCCGAGCGTCGTGTCGTCGCCGTGCCCGGGGTAGACCCAGGTCTCGTCCGGAAGCGTGCCGAAGATCTTCGTCTCGACGTCGTCGATGAGGCTCGCGAAGCGCTCCGGGTCCTCCCACGTGTTGCCCACGCCCCCGGGGAAGAGGCAGTCGCCCGTGAAGACGTGCGGATGGCCGTGCGGGTCGTCGTAGACGAGCGCGATCGAGCCCGGCGTGTGGCCCACGAGGTGGCGCGCGGTGAGCGAGATCCGGCCGCACGTGATCGTGTCGCCGTCGTCCACGAGGACCCGCGTCGGCACCGGGATGCCCTCGGCGTCCTCGCGCCCCGCGTACGTCCGCGCGCCCGTCGCCCCGACGACCTCCTCCAGGGCCTGCCAGTGGTCCCCGTGCTGGTGCGTGGTGACGACGGCCGCGAGGCCGTCGTCACCGATCAGGGTCAGCAGGGTCCGCGGGTCGTTCGCCGCGTCGATCAGGAGCTGCTCGTCGGTGGCCCGACAGCGCAGCAGATAAGCGTTGTTGTTCATCGGCCCGACCGCGACCTTCGAGATCATCAGGTCCCGCAGCTCGTGCACATCCGCGGGTCCGCCGACCTTCACCGCTCCGCTGTACGTCATGGAAGTCAGCCTAATCCGTCCTACAGCGGGGGCAGAGAGGGCAGCGGGCCGCCCTCGACGGTCAGGGCGGCGGCCAGCTCGGCCGGGTCGCGGCGGCCCGCGAGCCAGCCGAGCAGGGCCGGCGCCGGGCCGCTGACGGTGACCTCGGGCTTGTCCGGGCTCCGGGGGGCGCGGCCCGTGCTCCACGCGCGCGTGCCGTCGGTCACCCGGGTGGCGGGGACGTCGGCCTTCCCCAGGAAGCGGTCCGCGAGGAAGTCGATCTCGCGCTCCACGAAGTCGGCGGGCAGGTCCTCCAACTCGTAGCCCACACCCAGGTCCACGTGGTGCAGCTCCATCTCGATCCACCGCCGGAACGGCACCCGGGACGCGGAGTCCGTGACGCCGTTGCGCAACTCCACCGTCCGGGACCAGTCCGCGGGCCGGTCGGCCTCGTCCTGGAAGCGGGCCGCGGAGAGCCGCAGGTCCTCGATCTGCTCGGCCAGGGGACGCGGCGCGCCCCGCTCGATGTCGCCGTCGCGGGCCTCGGCGCTCGTGTACATGGGACGGCCTGCGAGGACGTTCACCAGCGCGTCGGCGTTCCGGGCGAGGTGGGTGAGGACGTGGCCCCGGCTCCAGCCCGGAAGCCGTGACGGCTCGGCGGCCGCGGCGTCGTCCCATGCGGAGACTGCGCTGAGCAGCCTTTCGGTCGCGTCACGTACAGACGCCAGGTCGCGCACATGATCAATCATGGGCCAGACGATAGCTCCGCCACACGTTCGGGTGAAGGCGGTGGACCACCCCCTCAAATCGAATGTCCGTGCTATACGCTCGAGAGAAGCATCGGGCACTCTTGGTGGTCTGGCCGTCTTTCATCTCACCAACCACAGCATCCGGCCCGGCGTTGTCAGTGGGTCGCCCTAGTCTGTGAAGGACGGGGGCCCCGCCCCTGTCACTTCTCTCAAGAAAGGTGCGGACCGGCGTGGCCGACCGTCTCATCGTCCGTGGCGCGCGCGAGCACAATCTCAAGAACGTCTCGCTCGACCTCCCGCGTGACTCCCTCATCGTCTTCACCGGTCTGTCCGGGTCCGGCAAGTCCTCGCTCGCGTTCGACACGATCTTCGCCGAGGGCCAGCGCCGGTATGTCGAGTCCCTCTCGTCGTACGCGCGCCAGTTCCTCGGCCAGATGGACAAGCCGGACGTCGACTTCATCGAGGGCCTCTCGCCCGCGGTCTCCATCGACCAGAAGTCGACCTCGCGCAACCCGCGCTCCACGGTCGGCACCATCACCGAGGTGTACGACTATCTGCGCCTGCTCTTCGCGCGCATCGGCAAGCCGCACTGCCCCGAGTGCGGCCGCCCGATCAGCCGCCAGTCGCCGCAGGCCATCGTCGACAAGGTCCTCGAGCTGCCCGAGGGCAGCCGCTTCCAGGTCCTGTCGCCGCTGGTGCGCGAGCGCAAGGGCGAGTTCGTCGACCTCTTCGCCGATCTCCAGACCAAGGGGTACAGCCGCGCGCGGGTCGACGGCGCCACCATCCAGCTCTCCGAGCCGCCCAAGCTGAAGAAGCAGGAGAAGCACACCATCGAGGTGGTCGTCGACCGCCTCACGGTCAAGGAGAGCGCCAAGCGCCGCCTGACCGACTCCGTGGAGACCGCGCTCGGCCTCTCCGGCGGCATGGTCGTGCTCGACTTCGTCGACCTCCCCGAGGACGACCCCGAGCGCGAGCGGATGTACTCGGAGCACCTGTACTGCCCGTACGACGACCTGTCCTTCGAGGAGCTGGAGCCCCGCTCCTTCTCCTTCAACTCGCCCTTCGGCGCCTGCCCCGACTGCACCGGCATCGGCACCCGCATGGAGGTCGACCCCGAGCTGCTCGTCCCCGACGAGGAGAAGTCGCTCAACGAGGGCGCCATCCACCCCTGGTCGCACGGCCACACGAAGGACTACTTCGGCCGTCTCGTCGGAGCCCTCGCCGACGCCCTCGGCTTCTCCATGGACATGCCCTGGGCAGGCCTCCCGCAGCGCGCCAAGAAGGCCCTGCTGTACGGCCACAAGACCCAGATCGAAGTCCGCTACCGCAACCGGTACGGCCGCGAGCGGGTGTACACCACCGCCTTCGAAGGCGCCGTCCCCTTCGTCAAGCGGCGCCACTCGGAGGCCGAGAGCGACTCCAGCCGCGAGCGCTTCGAGGGCTATATGCGCGAGGTGCCCTGCCCCACCTGTGAGGGCACGCGCCTGAAGCCGATCGTCCTCGCCGTCACGGTGATGGGGAAGTCCATCGCCGAGGTCTCCGCGATGTCGATCAGCGACTGCGCGGACTTCCTCGCCCAGCTGAAGCTGACCGCCCGCGACAAGAAGATCGCCGAGCGCGTCCTCAAGGAGGTCAACGAGCGGCTGCGCTTCCTCGTCGACGTAGGCCTCGACTATCTCTCGTTGAACCGCGCCGCGGGCACCCTCTCCGGCGGCGAGGCCCAGCGCATCCGCCTGGCCACCCAGATCGGCTCCGGCCTGGTCGGCGTGCTCTACGTCCTCGACGAGCCCTCCATCGGCCTGCACCAGCGGGACAACCACCGCCTCATCGAGACCCTGGTCCGGCTGCGCGACATGGGCAACACCCTCATCGTGGTCGAGCACGACGAGGACACCATCAAGGTCGCCGACTGGGTCGTCGACATCGGCCCCGGCGCGGGCGAGCACGGCGGCAAGGTCGTGCACAGCGGCTCCCTGAAGGAGCTGCTCGCCAACGACAAGTCCATGACGGGCCAGTATCTGGCCGGCAAGAAGGCGATCCCCGTCCCGGACGTGCGCCGTCCGGCCGACCCGAGCCGCCAGCTCACGGTCCACGGCGCCCGGGAGAACAACCTCCAGGACATCGACGTCTCCTTCCCCCTCGGCGTGCTCACGGCCGTCACGGGCGTCTCCGGCTCCGGCAAGTCGACCCTCGTGAACGACATCCTGTACACGCACCTGGCCCGCGAGCTGAACGGCGCGAGGTCCGTCCCCGGCCGCCACACGCGCGTGGAGGGCGACGACCTCGTCGACAAGGTCGTCCACGTCGACCAGTCGCCCATCGGCCGCACCCCCCGGTCGAACCCGGCGACGTACACCGGAGTCTTCGACCACGTCCGCAAGCTCTTCGCGGAGACCACCGAGGCCAAGGTCCGCGGCTACCTCCCCGGCCGCTTCTCGTTCAACGTGAAGGGCGGCCGCTGCGAGAACTGCTCCGGCGACGGCACCATCAAGATCGAGATGAACTTCCTCCCGGACGTGTACGTCCCGTGCGAGGTCTGCCACGGCGCGCGGTACAACCGCGAGACGCTGGACGTGCACTACAAGGGCAAGTCCATCGCCGAGGTCCTCGACATGCCCATCGAGGAGGCGCTCGACTTCTTCGAGGCCGTCCCCGGCATCGCCCGCCACCTGAAGACCCTCCACGAGGTCGGCCTCGGGTACGTCCGCCTCGGCCAGCCCGCGCCCACGCTCTCCGGAGGCGAGGCACAGCGCGTCAAGCTGGCGAGCGAGCTGCAGAAGCGCTCCACGGGCCGCACGGTCTACGTCCTGGACGAGCCGACCACCGGTCTGCACTTCGAGGACATCAGCAAGCTCATCAAGGTCCTGTCCGGCCTCGTCGACAAGGGCAACACGGTCATCGTCATCGAGCACAACCTCGACGTGATCAAGACGGCCGACTGGGTCGTCGACATGGGCCCCGAGGGCGGCAGCGGCGGCGGCCTCGTCGTCGCCGAAGGCACGCCCGAGCAGGTCGCCGGAGTTCCCGCGAGCCACACGGGCAAGTTCCTGCGGGACATCGTCGCCGCCGACCGCATCAGCGACGCGAGTCCGTCCCCGGCGCGGCGCACGAGGAAGAAGGCGGCCGTGGCGGCCACCTCCACCCCCGCGAAGAAGACGGCGACGGCCAGGACGACCAAGGCCGCCGCCACGAAGAAGACGGCGGCCACCGCCAAGGGCGCCGCCGACAAGGCCACCCCCAAGAAGGCGGCCGCCAAGAAGGCGCCTGCGAAGAAGGCACCCGCGAAGAAGGCGACGCGCAGCCGCAAGGCCTGACCACGCCCGACCGCACCCCAGGGGCGCGTCCTCCGCGAGGAAGGCGCGCCCCTGGCTTGTCGCGCGGCGCGCCCCCGTGATCGGCTGGGGCGGCCAGGACCGACCGTGCCCGGTGCCGGGACCCGTACGACCACCAGGGAGACGTACGCCATGCCCACGCCCGCAGCCCCCGCCGTCCGCAGCGAGCGCAGGGGACCCGTCACCACCGTGGTCCTCTCCCGCCCGGACGTGCGCAACGCCGTCGACAGGCCCACCGCCCGCGCCCTGGCCGCAGCCTTCCGTGCCTTCGACGCCGACCCGGAAGCGTCTGTCGCCGTCCTGTGGGGCGAAGGCGGCACCTTCTGCGCCGGCGCGGACCTCAAGGCCATGGGCACCCCGGACGGCAACGAGGTCGCCGAGGTGGACGGCGCGCACGACGGCCCGATGGGCCCCACCCGGCTCGCGCTGACCAAGCCCGTCATCGCCGCGATCTCGGGGCACGCCGTCGCGGGCGGCCTGGAGCTGGCCCTCTGGTGCGATCTGCGGGTCGCCGAGGACGACGCCGTGCTCGGCGTGTTCTGCCGCCGGTGGGGCGTGCCGCTCATCGACGGCGGGACGGTACGCCTGCCCCGGATCGTCGGGGAGGGGCGTGCCATGGACCTGATCCTCACCGGCCGCCCCGTGGACGCCGCCGAGGCCCTCGGGATGGGCCTCGTCAACCGCGTCGTCCCGAAGGGCGGCGCCCGTGCCGCCGCCGAGCGGCTGGCCGCGGAGATCGCCGCGTTCCCGCAGACCTGTCTGCGGCACGACCGGCTCTCCGCCCGGGAGCAGCACGGCCTGCCCGAACAGCGGGCGCTGGCGGGCGAGTTGCGGCACGGCCTGCACGCACTCGCCGAAGCGGCCGAGGGCGCCGCCCGTTTCACCGCGGGAGCGGGACGGCACGGCGCCTTCGGCGACAGCTGAACGACACCGACACCGAAAACGACACCGAAAACGACACCGAAAACGACACCGAAAACGACACCGAAAACGACACCGAAAACGACACCGACACCGGAAACGACAAGGGCGGCCCGCCCTACGCCTCGCCCTTCCCGGGCTCCAGGAACTGCATGTCCAGCTGGATCTTGACGACCTCGCCGAGCATCCCGGGCGCGAAGGACAGGCCGAACTCGCTGCGGCGGATCTCGCCCGTCGCCTCGAAGCCCGCGTGCCGGACGTCGGCGAACTCACCGAGCCCGCCGAACTCCACGGCGAGCGTCACCGGACGCGTCACCTCACCGATGGTCAGCTCGCCCTCCATCGTCCACTCCTCGCCCGCGCCCCGCAGACGCGTCGAGCGGAAGGCCATGGTGGGACGGCGCTCCACATCGAGCAGGTCGGAGGCGCGGACGTGCGCGTCACGGTCCGCGTTGCCGGTGTCGATCGACGCCAGCTGGATCGTGGCCGTCACGGAGCTGGTCTCCAGGGTCTCGCCCACGACGAGTTCCGCGCCGAACTCGGCGAAGCGGCCCCGCACCTTGGAGATGCCCAGGTGGCGGATCGTGAAGTTCACCGCGGAGTGCAGCGGATCGAGGGTCCAGCGGCCCGCGGGCAGCGGAAGAGGGGCGGCGGCGAGGGCGGCGTCAGTGGTTTCGAAGGTCATGCCGACCACTGTGGGGCGGCCCGTGAGGCGGAGGAAGGCCGGGCTGAGACTGGTAGTGGCAGGGCCAGGATCGGGGCCAGCCTCCGGCGTGTCGCCCTGGTACGTTCGCGGGGTGAGCGACAACGAGTTGGGCGCCTTCCTGCGTGCGCGCCGGGAAGCCGTCACTCCCACCGAGGTCGGCCTGCCGAGCGGGCCGCGCCGGCGGACCCCCGGCCTTCGCCGTTCCGAGGTCGCCACGCTCGCGGGCATCAGCGTCGAGTACCTCACCCGCCTCGAACAGGGCCGTGACCACAACCCGTCGGCGCAGGTGCTCGGCGCGCTCGCGGACGCGCTGCGCATGACCATCGAGGAGCGCATCCACCTGCGCCGCCTCGAAAAGGCCAGCAACGGCGCCGACGACCCGTGCTGCGCGGCGGCCCCGCCCCCGGCCCGCAAGGTGCGCCCGACCGTGCGGGCCGTCGTCGACCGCCTGGAGCCCACCCCGGCCGTCCTGCTCAACCGGCTCAGCGACGTCCTCGCGTACACGACGGGCTACGAACGCGTCGCCCGCCCCCTGGGGCTCCTCGACGGCGAGCGGCCCAACCTGCTGCGGTTCGTCTTCACCGACGAGCGGGCCCGTACCGCCTTCCCCGACTGGGAGCGCGTCGCCGACGAGCAGATCGCGTACCTCAGAAGCGAATCGCCGATGATCGACCCCCATGTGCTGCAACTGGTGGACGAGTTGACGGTCCTCGCCGGAGCGCCCTTCGCCGACCGTGTCCACGCCGTTCCCGGAGTGCCGCGCCGCAGTGGCGTGCAGCGCCTCACCCATCCACAGGAGGGCACCCTGCGCCTCGCGTACGAGTCGCTCGCCATGCCCGACGTCGACGGCCAGCGCCTCCTGGTGCACCTCCCGGCCGACGACGCCACGTCGGCCGCGCTCGACCGGCTGAACGGCCGCCAGCCGGGCGGCCTGCGCGCGGTCAGCGGCTGAGACGGCACGCACACGGGCACCGCGTCGGCACGCGCTAGGCGTCCACCTCCGCGGCGTACGGCGGCTCCGCGCCCGCCCGTGAGCAGGTCACGGCCGCCGCGCGTGCCGCGAACCGCAGGACATCCGCCCACGCCTTCGCGCCGAGCCCGGCCACGGCGTCCGCCGACAGCGCGTCCCGGGCGGCCAGGCCGTGCAGCAGCGCGGCGTTGACCGTGTCGCCCGCGCCGATCGTGTCCACGACGTCCACGGGGATGCCCGGCACGCTCACCTCGCCGCACGCGCGCGTGAGCACCGACAGGCCCGCGCCGCCCCGCGTCACCACGACGGCGGCGGGCCCGGACGCCAGCCACTCCTCGGGAGTGCCGCCCAGCCACCGCGCGTCGTCCTCCGACAGCTTCAGGAGCGCCACCGACGGCAGCCAGCTCTTGAAGCGGGCGCGGTAGGCGTCCGCGTCGGGGATGAGCCCGGCCCGGATGTTGGGGTCGAGGGCCGTGAACACGCCTTCCGCGGCCGCGTGCCGCATCAGCTCCTCGTACGCGCTCGCGCCGGGCTCCAGGACCATGGAGCAGGTCCCGAACGCCATGGCCCGTACACCGTCGGGAAGGCGCGCGGGCGCGGCGAAGAGCCGGTCGGCCGTGCCGTCGACGTAGAAGGAGTAGCCGGCCGAGCCGTCCGCGGCGATCGAGGTCAGGGCCAGCGTCGTCGGCTCGGCGCCGCGCTGCACCAGCGAGACGTCGACGCCCGCCGCCCGCAGCCGCGCGAGCAGCGCCTCACCGAACGCGTCGCGCGAGACGCGGGAGCAGAACCCGGCGGGGGAGCCGAGGCGGCCGAGCGCGACCGCGGTGTTGAAGGGGCCACCGCCGAGGCGGGGCGCGAGCGGGGCGAGGGCCGCGTCCGCCGACGCGCCCGCGGCCTGCGGAACGAGGTCGATGAGGGCTTCACCTGCGGCGACTATCACTGATGGTTCCTTTCCCGCGCTCCACTTCCGGACAGGCTAGAGCCTGCGCCGGGGCCCCGGCCGGGGCGGGCGGCACTCGGGCACGGCACGGGCCGACACGGTCACACCCGTGCCGGGCGCGGTCCCGAAGGTCCGTAACGGTAGGGTCTGCCCTGTCGCCAAACCCTCCTGACCTGTGGAGACCTCATGTCCGGCACCCCTCACGCCCGTCGCGCGGTGCTGCGCGCGGCCGCGCTCGTCCCGGTCGCCGGGCTCGGTCTGACGGCCTGCTCGTCCGGCGACGGCAAGGGCAACCGCTCGGCGCCGACCGAGCCGGTGGACCTGGGCGCGGCCGACGAGGTGGCCGTGGGCGGCTCGAAGCTCTACACCGACCACAACGTGGTGGTCAGCAGGATCGCGGACGACGAGTACAAGGCGTTCAGCACGATCTGCACGCACGCGAGGTGCCCCATCCGCAAGCTCCAGGGCAGCAAGCTGACCTGCCAGTGCCACGGCAGCCAGTTCGACGCGAGGGACGGCAAGGTGCTGCACGAGCCCGCGGTGGCTCCCCTGGAGGAGCTGCCGGTGAAGGTCGCGGGCGGCAAGATCGTGGCGGGCCCCGGGGCCTGAGGCGAGCCTCCGGGCGGAGACCGGGGCCGCGTCCCGATCCGGGGGCCGGGGCGGGCCGGCGGGGGCGTGCGGGGTGCTCACTCCCAGTCCCACTCGATCCCCACGATCCCGGCCCGCACCTGCGGCTCCACGAGGTGCACCGACCGGTGGCTGCCGCTCAGCGTCAGCTCCCGGCGGCCCGCGCGCGGCGCCGCCGCCGAGTGCTGGGTGAAGCGGTGGCAGCGCACCGGCAGGGCGCCCTTGGCGAAGCGGACCTGGAGGGCGTACTGG
Source organism: Streptomyces sp. NPDC045778 (assembly GCF_056431945.1). Taxonomy (NCBI): domain Bacteria; kingdom Bacillati; phylum Actinomycetota; class Actinomycetes; order Kitasatosporales; family Streptomycetaceae; genus Streptomyces; species Streptomyces sp. NPDC045778. The sequence goes on along the minus strand of NZ_JBWKJZ010000015.1, from coordinate 14,405 downwards.
CCGCCCGCGAAGCTGAAGGCGCGGAAGTACTCGCCGCTCGGCCCGGCCGTGCCGTCCTCGAAGGCGTAGCGGAACATATGCGTTTCGCCCGTGCGCAGGCGCGTGTCGAAGAGCAGCTCGGCGACCAGGACGCCGGTGTCGTGGTGCCAGCGGACGCGCCCGGTGCGGCAGTTGTCCAGGGCGAGGACGCGGGTGCGCTCGGGCGCGCAGCCGGGGTCGCCGTGGTGGATGGCGACGTAGCGGTCCACGCCGTCCCGGTGGGCGCGCACGATGTGCTCCGAGTCGCGGCCGAGCAGCTCACGGTCCGCGCCGATGCGGACGCGCTCGTGGTGGCCCACCGTGTGCAGGCCGCCGTCGAGCGGGGACCCCAACTCGGCCAGGAGGGATTGCAGGACGTCGGCGGCCTCCATCAGCGAGCGGTACGAACGGGCGGGGGGCCGTTCGCCGTCGGGGCGCTCGTCGGCGCGGGCGAGCAGCCGGATCAGTGACTCCTCGGGGAGGTCGAGTATCTCCTCCAGCGCACGGACGGCCCGCAGCGACTCGGCGCGCTGCGGGCGGCGCGCGCCCTGCTGCCAGTAGCTGAGGCTGGTCACGCCGACGCTGACGCCGTGGCGCGCGAGGTGGTGGCGCACGCGTTGCAGGGGCAGCCTGCGCGCGGCGATCGCCGCGCGCAGGGCGACATGGAAGGGGCCGGTACGCAAGGCGGAGGCCAGCTCCGTAGGGGCGGGGTCCGCGAGGGGAGAGGCGGACGGACGGGTGGGGGGATGCGTGGGGGAGGGCGCGGGCCGCACCGCGGATCCTTTCTGTGAACGTTCACACAGACCGTGGGTGTGTACGCGCTGATCGGAGCGGGCGACCAGGTGAGCGTACGGCCGGTGTTCACAGGGGTGGGCTCTTGTTCACGGTTCCATTAACCCCGCATTGAAGCGTGTTGACCGGAAGTCAACAAGGCTTGATGCTCAATCCAGCGTCCGGACGCGTTCCTCCACCTCAAACCCCCACTGCGCTCGGGAGGACCGCGATGCACCACAGATCCAGCAACTCCAGTCGGCGGAGACGGCTTTCCGCCCTCGCCGTCGCCGTGACAGCCCTGCTGTCCGTGCCGACGGCCACGGCCGCGGCGGCCCCGCACGACACCGCCGCGCCGCGCTCCGCGGCGTCCTCCGTGTCGTCCCCCGCGGCCGACGGCCCGTCCGTCCTCGCCGCCAAGCGCCTGAACCTCACCATGCAGGCGCAGCAGAAGAGCAACTGGTGCTGGGCGGCGGCGGGCAACACCATCGCCACCTACCTGGGCAAGAACTACTCCCAGAACCAGTTCTGCAACGCCGCCTTCAACCGCAGCCAGAACACCGAGTGCCCCAACAACCAGGCCACCCTGGGCAACGTCCAGAACGCCCTGGGCTGGATGGGCATCAACCGCGGCTCGTACGTCACCGGCTGGCTGCGCTACGACACCGTGCAGGCCGAGATCAACGCCAACCGCCCCGTCGAGACCCGCATCCAGTGGTCCAACGGCGGCGGCCACATGCACACCCTCTACGGCTACGACACCGCCAACAGCTGGGTGTACTGGGGCGACCCGTGGCCGTCGAACGACCGGTACAACTGGGCGTCGCACTCCTGGTACGTCAACAACAACACCTTCTCCTGGACCCACTCGCTGTACCGGATAGGGGCGTGAGCGCGATGACCCGTCACCTGCCCCACGTCTCCGTAGAGAGCCGTTACGCCCGTGGCCGTCTCCTGAAGGCCACGCTCGCCGGGTCCGCCGCCGCGCTGCTGCTCGGGCTCGCGGCGCCGCACGCCACCGCCGGCTCGGGACCGGCGGTGCCCCCCGCGCCCGCCGCGCCCGCCGCGCCCGCCGCGGACACCCGGGCCGACGCCCACGACGCCGCCCAGGCCCCGAAGACCCTCGACACGCTCTCCCGGTTCTTCGCCCGCGACGGAGCCGTCAGCAAGGCGAAGGCCGCGCCGCGTGTGAAGGGGGAGCACGCCGTACCCGTCTACTACCTGTCGGCCGACTTCGTCGCGGGCAAACGGGGCGCCCCGATCGCCCGCATGGAGTTCCTCGCCAGCGAGGCGGTCTCCTCCGACGGCCAGAAGGCGTCGCTGTGGACCGCCCGGCAGGCCGGCTCCTGGCAGGTGGTGAACATCGCCACCGGGAACGATGAGACGCACTACGCGCGCGTGGGCGCCGACAAGCTCCCCGGAGGCACCGTCTTCCTCGAACCGCAGATCAACGCCTGGTACGTGCAGAAGGGCCAGCGGGTCCTTCCGCTCGACCGGGACGCGATCCGTGCCGTCGGCAAGCAGGGCACCACGGCCGCTGCCTACCAGCGGCGGGTCCACAAGGCCTACGGGGACAAGCTGCCGGGGTCCGCGTACGCGAAGTCCGGCAAGGCCGGTGGCTACGACAAGGCCGCGCCCGCGCCCGGCTCCGCCGGCAGGACCGCTTCCGCCGCGGAAGGCGCGGACGGGCCGGTGACCGTGGTCTCCTCGGTGGCCGCCGCCGGCGCCGCCCTCGCGCTCGGCCTGTCCGGGGCCGCGCTCGTCCGGCGTCGCTCGCGCCGCCTCGGCTGAGCAGGACCGGCCCCGGGCCGGACCGCTCCCGCCCGTCCCGTGAGGGGCGGGCGGGTCCACGCCGCTGTCACACCCCGCCAGTAGGCTGTCCGACATGGCCGACCCTTCCAGCTACCGCCCCCAGCCGGGACAGATCCCCGACTCGCCCGGGGTCTACAAGTTCCGTGACGAGCACCGCCGTGTGATCTACGTCGGGAAGGCCAAGAGTCTGCGCCAGCGCCTCGCCAGCTACTTCCAGGACCTGGCGAACCTCCACCCGCGCACGGCCACCATGGTGACGACCGCGGCCTCCGTGGAGTGGACCGTCGTCGCCACGGAGACCGCCGCGCTCCAGCTGGAGTACACCTGGATCAAGGAGTACGACCCGCGGTTCAACGTCAAGTACCGCGACGACAAGAGCTATCCGTACCTCGCGGTGACGATGAACGAGCAGTTCCCGCGCGTGCAGGTGATGCGCGGCCAGAAGAAGAAAGGCGTGCGCTACTTCGGTCCGTACGGCCACGCCTGGGCCATCCGCGACACCGTGGACCTGCTGCTGCGCGTGTTCCCTGTGCGGACGTGCTCGGCGGGCGTGTTCAAGAACGCCGCCCGCACCGGCCGCCCCTGCCTGCTCGGCTACATCGGCAAGTGCTCCGCGCCCTGCGTGGACCGCGTATCGGCCGAGGAGCACCGCGAACTGGCCGAGGACTTCTGCGAGTTCATGACCGGCCGCACCGGCACCTACATCCGGCGCCTGGAGCGCCAGATGACGGACGCGGCCGAGGAGATGGAGTACGAGCGCGCGGCCCGCCTCCGCGACGACATAGACGCCCTGAAGAAGGCGATGGAGAAGAGCGCGGTCGTCCTCGCCGACGCCACCGACGCCGACCTGATGGCCGTCGCCGAGGACGAGCTGGAGGCCGCCGTCCAGATCTTCCACGTGCGCGGCGGCCGCGTGCGCGGCCAGCGCGGCTGGGTCACCGACAAGGTGGAGGCCGTCACCACCGCCGACCTCGTCGAGCACGCCCTCCAGCAGCTCTACGGCGAGGAGAGCGGCGACGCCGTACCCAAGGAAGTGCTCGTCCCCGCGCTGCCCGACCCCGTGGCCCCTGTCCAGGAGTGGCTCACCCAGCGCCGCGGGTCGAACGTGTCGTTGCGCATCCCGCAGCGCGGCGACAAGAAGGCCCTCATGGAGACCGTCGCGCGCAATGCCCAGCAGTCGCTCGTCCTGCACAAGACCAAGCGCGCCTCCGACCTCACCACCCGCTCCCGGGCCCTGGAGGAGATCGCCGCGGCCCTGGAGCTGGACAGCGCACCGCTGCGCATCGAGTGCTACGACATCTCCCACCTCCAGGGCGACGACGTGGTCGCCTCCATGGTCGTCTTCGAGGACGGGCTCGCCCGCAAGAGCGAGTACCGCCGCTTCCAGATCAAGGGCTTCGAGGGGCAGGACGACGTCCGGTCCATGCACGAAGTGATCACGCGGCGCTTCCGGCGCTATCTCGTCGAGAAGGAGAGGACGGGCGAATGGTCCCCGGACGAGGCCCAGGACGGCCTCACCGAGCAGGACGGACGCCCCAAGAAGTTCGCGTATCCGCCGCAGCTCGTCGTCGTGGACGGCGGCCAGCCGCAGGTCGCCGCCGCCCAGCGGGCCCTGGACGAGCTGGGCATCGACGACATCGCGGTCTGCGGCCTCGCCAAGCGCCTCGAAGAGGTCTGGGTGCCCGGCGAGGACGACCCCGTGATCCTGCCGCGCACCAGCGAGGGGCTGTATCTCCTCCAGCGCGTACGAGACGAGGCGCACCGTTTCGCGATCAGGTATCAGCGGACCAAGCGGACCAAGCGCTTCAGAGCGAGCCCCCTGGACGACGTGCCCGGTCTGGGCGAGTCCAGGAAGCAGACACTGATCAAGCATTTCGGCTCGCTCAAGCGGCTCAGGTCCGCCACCATCGACCAGATCTGCGAAGTCCCCGGCATCGGCCGCAAGACGGCGGAGGCCGTCCTCGTGGCCTTCGCCCAGGCGGCCCCGGCACCCCCCGCCGTGAACACCGCCACAGGGGAGATCATGGAAGAAGAGGACCCCGTGGGGGCGGGAGACTCGGACGAAGGAGAGGAGCCCGCCCCGGCGGGCGACTCGGTCAACGGCAAGGGGCCCACACCGACCGCGGCCCCGAGCGAAGGCGAGACGTTCCCGCACGCGGGCGCCTCGGAACGACGACGGGGGATGGAGACATGAGCGAGCACGACGAAGGCGGCACCCAGGTGAGTACGGGCACGACCATAGAGCCGGGCGAGGCCGCCGAAGCGGCCATCCCGGAGCTGGTGATCATCTCCGGCATGTCCGGCGCGGGGCGCAGCACCGCCGCCAAGTGCCTGGAGGACCTCGGCTGGTTCGTCGTGGACAACCTGCCGCCCGCGCTGATCCCCACCATGGTCGAGCTGGGCGCCCGCTCGCAGGGCAACGTCGCCCGCATCGCGGTCGTCGTCGACGTGCGCGGCCGCCGCTTCTTCGACAACCTCCGCGAGTCCCTCGCGGACCTGGAGTCCAAGCACGTCACCCGGCGCATCGTCTTCCTGGAGTCCTCAGACGACGCCCTGGTGCGCCGCTTCGAGTCCGTCCGCCGCCCGCACCCGCTCCAGGGCGACGGCCGCATCGTCGACGGCATCGCGGCCGAGCGCGAGCTGCTGCGCGAGCTGCGCGGTGACGCCGACCTGGTCATCGACACCTCCAGCCTGAACGTGCACGAGCTGCGCGCCAAGATGGACGCCCAGTTCGCGGGCGACGAGGAGCCCGAGCTGCGGGCCACGGTGATGTCCTTCGGCTTCAAGTACGGCCTGCCGGTCGACGCGGACCTCGTGGTCGACATGCGCTTCCTGCCCAACCCGCACTGGGTCCCGGAGCTGCGGCCCTACACCGGGCTCAACGAAGAGGTGTCGGCGTACGTCTTCAACCAGCCGGGCGCCAAGGAGTTCCTCGACCGCTACACCGAGCTGCTCCAGCTGATCGCCGCGGGCTACCGCCGCGAGGGCAAGCGGTACGTGACCATCGCCGTGGGCTGTACGGGCGGCAAGCACCGCTCCGTCGCCACGTCCGAGAAGCTCGCCGCGCGCCTGTCGTCCGCCGGCATCGAGACGGTCATCGTCCACCGGGACATGGGGCGCGAATGAAGCCCAACCGCCGGGTACTCCGTCTGAACCGCCTGGGCCGCAAGCGGGGCACCCAGCCCAAGGTCGTCGCCCTCGGCGGCGGCATGGGCCTGTCCGCCTCGCTCACCGCCCTGCGCCGCATCACCGGGGACCTCACCGCCGTCGTCACCGTCGCCGACGACGGCGGCTCCAGCGGCCGGCTGCGCCAGGAGCTGGGCGTGCTGCCGCCCGGCGACCTGCGCAAGGCGCTCGCCGCCCTGTGCGGCGACGACGACTGGGGCCAGACCTGGGCCCGCGTCATCCAGCACCGCTTCCAGTCCCGCGGCGACCTGCACGAGCACGCGGTCGGGAACGTCCTGATCGTCGCCCTGTGGGAGCAGCTCGGCGACCACGTCCAGGCGCTCGACCTGGTCGGCAAGCTGCTCGGCGCGCACGGGCGCGTGCTGCCCATGTCCGCCGTGCCCCTGGAACTCCAGGCGCTGGTCAGGGGCCACGACCCGGAGCGCCCGGACGACGTGGACACCGTGCGCGGCCAGGCCACCGTGGCGCTCACCCCCGGCGAGGTGCAGTCCGTGCACCTGGTCCCGCAGGCCCCGCCCGCCGTCCCGGAGGCCGTCGCCGCCGTCCTTGACGCCGACTGGGTGGTCCTCGGCCCCGGCTCCTGGTTCTCCTCCGTGATCCCGCACCTGCTCGTGCCCGAGCTGCTCGACGCGCTCACGGAGACGAAGGCCCGCCGGGTGCTCTCGCTCAACCTCGCGCCGCAGCCCGGAGAAACCGAAGGCTTCTCTCCGCAGCGTCATTTGGAGGTTTTGGCCCGACACGCCCCTAAACTCGCCCTGGACGTGGTGCTGGCCGACGAGGCCGCCGTGCCCGACCGTGGGTCCCTGACCGATGCCGCCAAGCGGTTCGGTGCCACGGTGGAGCTGGCGCCGGTGGCCCGCGAGGACGGCAGCCCCAAGCACGACCCGGAGCTGCTTGCCGCCGCGTACGACCGTATTTTTCGGATGCATGGAAGGATCGGCCCATGGCGATGACGGCAGCGGTGAAGGACGAGATCTCCCGGCTCCCCGTCACCCGGACCTGCTGCAGGAAGGCGGAGGTCTCGGCGATCCTGCGGTTCGCCGGCGGCCTGCACCTGGTCAGCGGCCGCATCGTGATCGAGGCGGAGCTGGACACGGCGATGGCGGCCCGCCGGCTCAAGCGGGACATCCTGGAGATCTTCGGGCACGGCTCGGAGCTGATCGTGATGGCCCCGGGCGGCCTGCGCCGCGGCTCGCGCTACGTGGTCCGCGTGGTCGCCGGCGGCGATCAGCTGGCCCGCCAGACCGGCCTGGTGGACGGCCGCGGCCGCCCCATCCGCGGCCTGCCGCCGCAGGTGGTCTCGGGGGCCACCTGCGACGCCGAGGCCGCCTGGCGCGGGGCCTTCCTCGCCCACGGCTCGCTGACCGAGCCCGGCCGCTCGTCCTCCCTGGAGGTGACCTGCCCGGGCCCTGAGGCCGCCCTCGCCCTGGTCGGCGCCGCCCGGCGGCTCCAGATCGCCGCGAAGGCCCGTGAGGTCCGCGGCGTGGACCGGGTCGTCGTCCGTGACGGCGACGCGATCGGCGCCCTTTTGACGCGCCTGGGCGCCCACGAGTCCGTGCTCGCCTGGGAGGAGCGGCGGATGCGGCGCGAGGTGCGCGCCACCGCCAACCGCCTCGCCAACTTCGACGACGCCAATCTGCGCCGCTCGGCCCGTGCCGCCGTCGCCGCGGGCGCCCGGGTGCAGCGCGCCCTGGAGATTCTCGGCGAGGAGGTCCCCGAGCACCTCGCCGCCGCGGGCCGGCTGCGCATGGAGCACAAGCAGGCCTCCCTGGAGGAGCTGGGCGCGCTCGCCGACCCGCCGCTGACCAAGGACGCCGTCGCGGGGCGCATCCGCCGCCTGCTCGCGATGGCCGACAAGCGGGCCCAGGACCTGGGCATCCCCGGCACGGAGTCCAATCTGACCGAGGAGATGGCCGAGGAGATGGCCGAGGAGATGGCGGACAACCTCGCGGTCTGACGCGGGACCGCCGGAGGGCCCCTACGACCACCGAAGGGCCCTCCGGAAGCGTCCGAAACGCGGATTTTGCGCTCACCCGTGCGCGGGGTGAAACGGGTGAGCGCCATGGTGAGCGTGGTGCTTCTCACTACCGGACGGTATTGCCTTCGAGGGGGGTTCTCGATGTCACCCGGAGGCCTTCGGAGAGGTAGGGTCGGAGGCGGTCGGGGACATCCCAATACATCTCGCCGGCGTCTCAGACCGGCGTACCAACGAGGAGATCGGTTCGTGACGATCCGCGTAGGCATCAACGGCTTTGGCCGCATCGGTCGTAACTACTTCCGCGCGCTCCTTGAGCAGGGTGCGGACATCGAGATCGTGGCTGTCAACGACCTGGGTGACACCGCGACCACCGCACACCTGCTGAAGTACGACACCATCCTCGGCCGCCTCAAGGCCGAGGTGTCCCACACCGAGGACACCATCACCGTCGACGGCCACACCATCAAGGTGCTGTCCGAGCGCAACCCCGCCGACATCCCGTGGGGCCAGCTGGGCGTCGACATCGTCATCGAGTCGACCGGCATCTTCACCAAGAAGGCCGACGCCGAGAAGCACATCGCCGGTGGCGCGAAGAAGGTCCTCATCTCGGCTCCGGCCAAGGACGAGGACATCACCATCGTGATGGGCGTCAACCAGGACAAGTACGACGCGGCCAACCACCACGTCATCTCCAACGCCTCCTGCACCACCAACTGTGTGGCGCCGATGGCCAAGGTCCTCGACGAGAACTTCGGCATCGTCAAGGGCCTGATGACGACGGTCCACGCGTACACCAACGACCAGCGCATCCTGGACTTCCCGCACTCGGACCTGCGCCGCGCCCGCGCCGCCGCCGAGAACATCATCCCGACCACCACCGGCGCCGCCAAGGCCACCGCCCTGGTCCTGCCGCAGCTCAAGGGCAAGCTGGACGGCATCGCCATGCGCGTCCCGGTCCCCACCGGCTCCGCCACGGACCTGGTCGTCGAGTTGCAGCGCGAGGTCACCAAGGACGAGGTCAACGCCGCGTTCAAGAAGGCCGCCGAGGACGGGGACCTGAAGGGCATCCTCTTCTACACCGAGGACCCGATCGTGTCGTCCGACATCGTCAGCGACCCGGCCTCCTGCACCTTCGACTCCTCCCTGACCATGGTCCAGGAGGGCAAGTCGGTGAAGATCCTCGGCTGGTACGACAACGAGTGGGGCTACTCCAACCGCCTCGTCGACCTCACGGTCTTCGTCGGCGGTCAGCTCTGAGCCGCGAGCGCGCTTAGAGCAGGCACCCAGATGTGAGCAGCAGGGTCCGGACCGTTAACGTCCGGACCCTGCAGCATGTCAAAGCCCTCTTCGGAGCCCCTTCTCAAGGAGTCCCCCTCTATGAAGACGATCGATGAACTGCTCGCCGGCGGTGTCGCGGGCAAGCGGGTCTTCGTCCGCGCGGACCTGAACGTGCCGCTCGACGGCACCACGATCACCGACGACGGCCGCATCCGCGCCGTCCTGCCCACCGTCAAGGCCCTCGCCGGCGCGGGCGCCCGCGTGGTCGTCGCCTCGCACCTGGGCCGCCCCAAGGGCGCCCCGGACCCCGCCTTCTCGCTTGCCCCCGCCGCCACCCGTCTCGGTGAACTCCTGGGCGCGGACGTGCGGTTCGCCACCGACACGGTCGGCGACTCCGCCAAGGCCACCGTCGCGGGCCTGGCCGACGGCCAGGTCGCCGTCGTGGAGAACCTGCGCTTCAACGCGGGCGAGACGGCCAAGGACGACGCCGAGCGCGGCGCCTTCGCGGCGCAGCTCGCCGAGCTTGCCGACGTGTACGTGGGCGACGGCTTCGGCGCCGTGCACCGCAAGCACGCCTCCGTCTTCGACCTGCCGGGCAAGCTGCCGCACTACGCGGGCTACCTCATCGCCACCGAGGTCGGCGTCCTGAAGAAGCTCACCGAGGACGTCAAGCGCCCCTACACCGTCATCCTCGGCGGCGCCAAGGTCTCCGACAAGCTCGCCGTCATCGACGAGCTGCTCGGCAAGGCCGACCGCCTCCTGATCGGCGGCGGCATGGCGTACACCTTCCTCAAGGCCAAGGGCCACGAGGTCGGGATCTCCCTCCTTCAGGAGGACCAGCTCCCGGTCGTCACCGAGTACATGGAGCGCGCCGAGAAGAACGGCGTCGAGCTGGTGCTCCCCGTGGACGTCCTGGTCTCCGCCGACTTCCCCGACCTGAAGACGAAGGCCCCGGCCGACTTCGAGACGGTCGACGCCGACAGCATCCCGGCGGACAAGGAGGGCCTGGACATCGGCCCCAAGACCCGCGAGCTGTTCGCCGAGAAGATCGCCGACGCCGAGACGGTCTTCTGGAACGGACCGGTGGGCGTCGCCGAGCACCCCGACTACGCCGGTGGCACCGCCGCCGTCGCCCGGGCGCTGCTCAACTGCGACGGCTTCACGGTGGTGGGCGGCGGAGACTCCGCCGCGGCCGTCCGTAACCTGGGCTTCGACGAAACCGCATTCGGCCACATCTCGACCGGTGGCGGCGCCTCCCTCGAATACCTCGAGGGCAAGACGCTCCCCGGCCTCGCCGCACTGGAGGACTGACCTCAATGAGCACGCGCACGCCGCTGATGGCGGGCAACTGGAAGATGAACCTCAACCACCTCGAGGCCATCGCGCACGTCCAGAAGCTCGCGTTCGCGCTCGCCGACAAGGACTACGAGACCGTCGAGGTCGCCGTCCTGCCGCCCTTCACCGATCTGCGCTCCGTGCAGACCCTGGTCGACGGGGACAAGCTCAAGATCAAGTACGGTGCCCAGGACATCTCGGCGTACGACTCCGGCGCGTACACCGGTGAGATCTCGGGCCCGATGCTCTCGAAGCTGAAGTGCACGTACGTGGCCGTGGGCCACTCCGAGCGCCGTCAGTACCACAACGAGACCGACGAGATCTGCAACGCCAAGGTGAAGGCGGCCTTCAAGCACGGCATCACGCCGATCCTCTGCGTCGGCGAGGAGCTGGAGGTCCGTGAGGCGGGCAACGCCGTCGCGCACACGCTCGCCCAGGTCGAGGGCGGCCTCAAGGACGTCCCGGCCGAGCAGGCCGAGTCGATCGTGATCGCGTACGAGCCCGTCTGGGCCATCGGCACCGGCAAGGTCTGCGGCGCCGACGACGCGCAGGAGGTCTGCGCGGCCATCCGCGGCAAGCTCGCCGAGCTGTACTCGCAGGAGCTGGCGGACCAGGTCCGCATCCAGTACGGCGGCTCCGTGAAGTCCGGCAACGTCGCGGAGATCATGGCGAAGCCCGACATCGACGGCGCCCTGGTGGGCGGCGCGAGCCTGGACACGGACGAGTTCGTCAAGATCGTTCGCTTCACCGAGCAGTGAGTATGCGCTAACGCCGTTACGACGTACCCTTGCGGGGGTCGGGGCTTGAGAAGTGAGCGGGACACGCTCGCGGAGTAAGCTTCGGCCCCCGTCGTCGATTCAGATCCGAGGAAGTTGGTCCAGCCGTGGTTATGGGGTTCTCGATCGCCCTGATCGTCTTCAGCGCGCTGCTGATGCTGCTGGTGCTGATGCACAAGGGCAAGGGCGGCGGCCTTTCCGACATGTTCGGTGGCGGAATGCAGTCGTCGGTCGGTGGCTCCTCGGTCGCCGAGCGCAACCTGGACCGCATCACCGTCGTGGTCGGTCTGCTCTGGTTCGCGAGCATCGTCGTGCTCGGCATCCTGATGAAGGTCAACAACTGACAACAGGCACCGGCCGCTCGCCACGCCACGGCGGCCACGCCCTGAAGTCCCGCTCATAGCCCCATGTTCCGTACGCGCCCGCGCGCGCGGCTTATCATGGGGCTTGCGTGTCGGGGTGGGGTGTAACTCCCAACACTGGACGCGCGTTGGGCCTTACGTAGACTGAGGCGCCCGCAGCGGAGCCGGCAGTCGACCCCGCGGCGCAGCCGCCGTTCGAACAGGCAGCACCATCACGCAGGGAGTTACGACCGTGGCAAGTGGCAACGCGATCCGAGGCAGTCGGGTCGGGGCGGGGCCGATGGGCGAGGCCGAGCGCGGTGAGTCCGCGCCGCGACTGCGCATCTCCTTCTGGTGCTCCAACGGGCACGAGACGCAGCCGAGCTTCGCCAGCGACGCGCAGGTCCCCGACACATGGGACTGCCCTCGCTGCGGCTTTCCGGCAGGTCAGGACCGGGACAACCCCCCGGACCCGCCGCGCACCGAGCCGTACAAAACCCACCTCGCGTATGTGCGCGAGCGGCGCAGCGACGCGGACGGCGAGGCCATCCTCGCCGAGGCGCTGGCCAAACTGCGGGGCGAGATCTAGAAGTTGAGAACCGGCCGGACACCCTGAGGTGTCCGGCCGGATCCGTTTCGGCGTCGCCCCGCCGCGTCCCCCCGTCGGCCCTGGACACGCAGGTCAGCGCGGTCTTCACCGGCGGTTGTCAGTGGTGCCCCCTACCGTGGTGGACGATCGTGAACCACGCGGCGGACGGGGGGAGTTGTGACGGCTGCGGAGACCGCTGAGGCCGGCGCCGACAGCGCGCGGAGCCTCGTCTGGCGCGGGGGATTCGGGCGGCTGTGGAGCGCCGCCGTGCTCTCCAGCTTCGGGGACTCGCTGCGCAAGGCGGCGCTGCCGCTCCTCGCCGCGTCGCTCACCGACGATCCGCTGCTCATAGCCTCCGTGACCGCCTGCGGCTATCTGCCGTGGCTCGCCTTCGGACTGCTCGGCGGCGCCGTGGCCGACCGCGTGGACCAGCGGCGCGCCATGTGGCGGGTCGACGTGGCGCGCGGTGTGCTCGTCGCGGCCTTCGCCCTCGCCGTGGCGCTCGGCCACGCCTCGATCGGCCTGCTCATCGCGCTCGCCCTGGTGCTCACGACGCTCCAGACGCTGTTCGACAACGCCGCCACGGCCCTGCTGCCCGCCCTGGTGCCCCACGACGCCCTGGGCAGTGCGAACGCGCGACTGCTGACCGGCCAGCAGCTCGCCGGCGGCCTCCTCGCCGCACCCGTGGTGCCCTTCCTGATCGCCGCGGGCCCCGGCCTTCCGTACGCGGCCGACGCGGTGACGTACCTGGTGGCGGCCGCGCTCGTGGCCTCCCTGCGGGTGCCCGCGCCCGAGCGTCCGCCCAGACCCGCCGGGGCCACCCTGCGGTCCGACATCGCGCACGGGCTGCGGGCCCTGGGGCGGGACCGGGTGCTGCGTGGTCTGTGCGCGGCCACCGCGGTGGGCAACGTCGGCATAGGCGCGCTCCTCGCCACCCTCGTCGTCCTCGTCACCGACTGGCTGCACGCGGGCAGCGGCGGATACGCGGCGGCCATGACCGCGTACGCCGCCGGAAGCCTCGTGGGCGGGGCGCTCGCCGGGCGCCTCGCGCGGCGGCTCGGGCGCGTGGGCGGGGCGCTCGCCGCCGGCACGGCCCAGATCGCCGCGCTCCTGGCCATGGGCACGGTCCGCGACCTCACGGCCCTGACCGCGAGCATGGCCCTGTTCGGAGCCATGGGGATGGTGTGGACCGTCAGCACCCACACCCTGATGCAGGAGCGCGCCCCCGCCGCCGCCCTCGGCCGCATCAGCGCGGCGTTCCGGACCCTGGGTGTCGCGGGGGCGCCGCTCGGGGCGATGCTCGGCGGGGCCGTGGCCGCGCTCCTGGGGCCCAGCGCACCGATGCTGCTCGCGGCCGTCCTGTTCGCGCTCTCGGTCGCCGTACTGGCCCCCGCGCTCAAGCCGGCGGACAGCGGACAGGCACCTCGTGCCGCACGCTGATCAACTAGGTTGGGAGCGCAGTGGGGCGTACGCACGCACGTTGTACGAGAGAGGGCGGAAGTACAGATGAACGCAAGTGGCCGCACCAGGCTCAACCGGACGGCCGAGTGGACGGCCCTGGCCAAGCACCGGGAGCAGCTGGGGGAGGTACGCCTTCGGGAGCTGTTCGACGCGGACCCGGCGCGCGGCACCGCGTACACCCTCCAGGTCGGCGACCTGCACATCGACTACTCCAAGCACCTGGTGACCGACGAGACCCTCGCGCTCCTCCAGGAACTGGCCGCCGCCACCGACGTCTTCGGGCTGCGGGACGCCATGTTCCGCGGTGAGAAGATCAACACCACGGAGGGGCGCGCGGTGCTGCACACCGCGCTGCGCGCGCCCGCCGACGCCGTGATCGAGGTCGATGGTGAGAACGTCGTGCCGAAGGTGCACGCGGTGCTCGGCAAGATGGCGGCCTTCGCGGAGAAGGTCCGTACGGGTGAATGGACGGGCCACACGGGCCGGCGCATCAAGAACGTGGTGAACGTCGGCATCGGCGGTTCCGACCTCGGCCCCGCCATGGCGTACGAGGTGCTGCGTGCCTATACGGACCGCGACCTGACGGTCCGCTTCGTGTCGAACGTGGACGGCGCCGACCTGCACGAGGCCGTCCGTGACCTGGACGCGGCGGAGACGCTGTTCGTCATCGCCTCCAAGACGTTCACCACGATCGAGACGATCACCAATGCCACCTCCGCGCGGGACTGGCTCCTGACCGAGCTGCGCGCCGACCAGAGCGCGGTCGCCAAGCACTTCGTGGCGCTGTCGACGAATGCCGAGAAGGTGGCGGACTTCGGGATCGACACGGCGAACATGTTCGAGTTCTGGGACTGGGTCGG